>JACAEY010000109.1 GCA_013388605.1 Nitrospirota bacterium
AATAGTGATTAAAGTCAGGTGAAGGTTTAAACATAATAGGAGGTAGTTTATTTTGGTTTGAAAATCGGGTCTCATAACTCTTATATAGAATATTTTTGGCAGCAATAAAGTATAACTAATATTCAAAAAATAAGTTTTTTTCATTCTTATTTAGGTATGCTCTTCATCCATGCCCTGTAATCTGAATAATCAGGGACTATACGTTCATATTCTTCGGTCATTAGTGATGATGAGATCATAAAGTCAGCAGAAGAGCGGTTGCAGGCAACTGGAATATTCCATACAACGGCTATCCTGAGAAGCGCCTTTACATCTGTGTCATGAGGAAGTGGTTCAAGAGGATCCCAGAAGAATATCATAAAATCTATCTCTCCTTCAGCAATCTTTGAACCAATCTGCTGGTCACCGCCTAAAGGACCGCTTTGAAGCTTAACAATTTCTATGCCGAGCTCCTGTTCAAGGAGTTTGCCAGTTGTTCCTGTGGCATATAGGTCATGCTGGGCGAGGAGGTCTTTATTAAATCTTGCCCACTCAAGCAGGTCATTCTTTTTATTGTCATGTGCTACAAGGGCGATCTTCTTCCTCTGATCCATTGGTATTGTCTTATATCTCATGCGATTTCTCCCTTTTTATAAAATAAAATATCATTGAGTATTATATCAGAGTTCTATTATAAGTGTCTGAACGATGTTGCTGTCCAAAATATTTTTAATGGACAAGCATGATTTTGGACATATATGTTTGCAAGCAAATAATAATATTAAACCCATATTACGCAAGGGTGTAGCCGCAACCTTTAGGTTGCGTGGATTTGTACAACTTTTAAATCACTTTTATGCGATTTAAAACGAAGGCTAAAGCCTGTGGCTACAAGGGTTTTATAGTGAGACTTGCCTAATTCGGGTTAAATTACTTATCTTAAGTATGATTGAGATTGATGGAGGCTTTGGTGAAGGTGGAGGACAGGTTCTAAGAACCTCTCTGAGTCTTTCATGTCTTTTAAATAAGCCATTCAGGATATTTAATATCAGGATAAAACGGAAAAAACCCGGATTGATGCCCCAGCATCTTATGGGAATAAGGGCATTAAAACTTATATCAAATGCAAAAGTTCATGGTGACTCAGTAGGTTCTATTGAGCTTATATTTGAACCCTCAGAGATAAAAGCAGGTGAATATGTATTTGATATAGGAACAGCAGGCTCAGTTTCTCTTCTTCTTCAGGCACTCCTTCCACCTCTTATCTTTGCAAAAGATAGATCATCTCTCTCTTTGAGAGGTGGCACTCATGTCCCTTTCAGCCCCACTTTTCACTATATAAACGAAGTATTTATCCCTTCATTGACAAGGCTTGGAATCGATGTTGAAGCAAGTATAGATAATTATGGTTTTTATCCAAAAGGTGGGGGGAAAGTAAGGGTTGAGATTTTACCTGCAGAGAAAATTGCTGGAATAAATCTCCTGAGAAGGGGAGAGATTAAAAACCTTAAAGGTGTATCAGGGGTTGGCAAACTCCCTTTAAGCATTGCTGAAAGACAGAAAGATTCAGCTTTGAAAATCCTTGCATCACACGGCGTAAAGGCAGATATTGAATCTCTTGCTGTTACATCCTTTGGTAGCGGAACTTTCATATTCTTAAAGGCAGAAACAGAAAATTGTATTTCTGGTTTTTCTTCACTTGGAGAAAGGGGCAAAAGGGCAGAATTAGTCGGAGAAGAAGTTGCCAAGAGTTTTCTCGATTATTATTCAGCGAATGTCTGTCTTGACACACACCTTGCTGACCAGATAGTCCTGTATCTTTCGATCGCTAAAGGAGAATCCTCATTTACAACATCAGAAATAACAGGGCATCTCCTTACAAACCTATGGGTCATAAAGAAATTTTTAGATATTAATTACAGAATTGAAGGCGAGATGGGGAAGCCCGGCATGGTTATGCTATCTCCTTCCATTTCTCTCTGAACCATCTGATTATATTGTCATAAGATGGAGGTGTTACTAAAAATATCTCTATATCTTTAGGGAATTGAAGCCTTGCCCTTTCTTCATCTTTCATTATGAGAAGACCTGCTTCATCTTCTTTGAGATTACTATCAATTACATTCAGTATATGCTCCAGTCTCTTTTCAGAGATTTCTGAGAAAAACTCATATATCTTTGAGAACACCTCATTTGTTAATACAACCTTAAGACAATTTGCCCAGTCAATATAAGGACCGAATATTTCTTTGCTCTCAAGCGGAAGAAGTGTTCCACCTTCTTCAATCTTCTTTTTAATTGTAATAGAGGCTTTTTCATTTAGCCTTGAGAGGGCATCAAGTGCCTCATTACCTTCAAGATAGACCATTTCACAGAATATCTTTTTGATCTTTCCAGCTATCTCAAGTTTTTCTAAATGTAGAGCTACTTCATCCCAGTATTTATTCAGGAGGTCTTTATAGTCATCAGGTGCTTCAGCAATAGGATAAATATTTGCAACACAATAAAGCTTCCTTTTTCCTGCAAAGGTTTCAGCATCAGGTCTCTCTATCCTTCCTAATTCAACCATGATTATCCAGAAAATATATTTGCAAAAATATTATAACCTATCCATCTCGATTGCTATCCAAAATATTCTAAATAAGTTTGAAAATCGGTTCTTATACCTGTCTTTCTAAGAATACAAAGTATTTTTTGGACAGATGTGATCCTTCTCCTATTCTGTTATAATTTAAAACAAGGATAAAAAATAATGATAGAGATAAAGTGTCCTGTTCCGAGGCTCCTGATACCTATTGATGGAAGTAAGCATTCCATGCAGGCAATAGAGTTTGCGGGTTACCTCGGCGCATCTCTTAGTAAAAATCTTGCTGGAATCTCTTTACTCCGTGTTCTTACGGGTCGGTATATGAGCCAGCGGATTCCATATATTGATTTCCGTGCTGAAATAATGAAACTATCTGATTCTTTCAAGAAGTTTAAAGAAGAACATATTGAAAGGAATATCAAGCCAGAATTAGATGAGGGAGAGAAGATTCTGAAAGATCTGGGGATAAAGGTTGATATTGGAAAGTTTATATCTGAAGGAGACCCTGCACATGAGATTGTTCGTATCGCTGAGGACGAAGATTTTTCTACAATAATTATGGCAAGAAGAGGTTTATCAGAATTAATGGAGTTTGTGCTTGGCAGTGTCACAAGTAAGGTTGTCCATTCCGCAAGGAGACAGACTGTTTATATTGTTGGAAGGAAGATACTGAAGGACAAAAGTTGCCCAATACCAAAGATTCTTATACCTGTTGATGGGTCATCATACTCGATGAAAGGTGTGGAACATGCTGCGTGTCTGACAGCGGATTTAAAGCCATATATAAGCAAGATTACACTTCTCAGGGTTATCAACCTTGCACTATATGAAAAGAGATTAAGAGAGGGGATAGATTCTGATGAAGAGGCAGTGAAGATACTTGATGAAGCTAAATCACTTTTTCTTTATGCAGGAGTTCCAGAAACTCTTATAACAACGAAGGTTAGGGTTGGAAATCCTTCTGAGGAAATTCTTGCCGAGTCAGAAGAAAATGATTATAATCTTGTGGTATTAGGGCGCAAAGGTCGTACAGCTATTAAAGACCTTATACTCGGAGGGGTGAGTACAACAGTTCTCCACCGTTCTAAGAATCAAACTGTTGCAATTGTGAGCAGTGAATAGTATAATATAAAAGCCTGTTAATTATAATACCAATTATGGAGGGGTATAAGATGAACGAAGTAAGTAGATATGAAGCTATTACCAGACACATTACCTCAATAGAGGTCTATTTCGATGTCCTGCATGTCTTATCAAACCATGGTTTATTGAGTGAAGTTAAAAAAAGCTCAATAGACCATATTTTCACGCAGATGGAAGAAGATTTATCTGCAATTAAAAAATTAAATGAAGAGGCATACGGAGGTGTAAAACAGGAGAGCGAATCCTCCAGTTATGTTTCGCCTTTTTAAGATTTAAGGATAATCGAATATCACATCTGTCCAAAATTATACATCTTATTATCAAAAAGACAGTGATGAGGCTCGGTTTTCGAAGCAAAATCGCCGATAATCTCAATGAGACCAGAGGTCGAAACGGGGGACTTAGCTAAAAGTTTTGAAAAGATATTAAAGTCAGAGAAAAGTTTAACCCGTATTACACAAGGGTGTAGCCGCAACCTTTAGGTTGCGTGGATTTATACAACTTTAAATCACTTTTATGCGATTAAAACGCAGGCTAAAGCCTGCGGCTACAAGGCTTTATAGTGAGCCTTGCGTAATTCGGGTTTAAATATAATAGGAGGTAGTTTATTTTGGTTCGGAAATCAAGCCTTATACTTTCTTCAGAATGTTTTGGACAGTAATGAATGCAAAAGTTTTAAAAAAATTATTTTTCTATACCTTCTTCAAAAATCCCTGATACTCATGATATTTATCTTATGTGCAAGGCATCCTGCACCAAAACCATTATCTATATTCATTACAGCAATACCCGGTACACAAGAATTCAGCATTGCAAAAAGGGCTGCAAGTCCCCCAAGACTACAACCATATCCAACTGATGTGGGAACGCCAATCACCGGTTTATCTGTAAGACCTCCGACAACAGATGGAAGAGCCCCTTCCATCCCTGCAACTACTACAATCACTCTTGCAGAATCAATATTTTTTTTAATATCCATAAGCCTATGAATACCTGCTACACCAACATCATATATTTTCTCTACCCTGCTACCAAGAAAAGATGCTGTTACTTCTGCTTCCTCAGCGACAGACATATCAGATGTACCTGCAGAAAGTACAAGTATCTTCCCACCTTTCTTTTTTTCTCCTCCAACAGATATTGTTCCTGATAAAGGATGAAAAATAGCATTCTTAATTTTAAGATTATCATATATCTCTTTGGATGCCTTTGTTATAAGGAGTTTTCTATTTTTTTTAAATATAGAGTGGGCAATTGTAATAACATCCTCTATTCTTTTGCCTCTGGCAAAAATTACTTCAGGGATTCCTTGTCTGATAAGTCTATGGTGGTCAACTTTTGCAAATAACAAGTCTTCATAAGGCAGGTGTTTTAATTCATTTAACACTTTATCGATGCTGATTTTCCCGGATTTTATTAATTCAAGAAGCTTCCTTATTTTTGTTTCATCCATATTTTAAAGTAAGCCTTTGTTATTTATGGAATTTAAGTAGCTCAGTAGAACTCTTTCTTTAATGAACGACTCATTAAATCATTTACAGCAACAACAGGGTCTTTACCTACATAAATTATCTTATAGACCTGCTCAACAATAGGCATCTCTACATTGAACTTCTTTGATAGCTCAAAAGCAGATTCAGCTGTAGCAACACCTTCTACAATACTAACCGTCTCTTCAAGAATGTCATTAAGCTTCATCCCCTGTCCAAGTTTCACTCCCAGGGTATAATTCCTTGACAGGGCGCTTGTACATGTAAGAACCAGGTCTCCAATTCCACTAAGTCCTGAAAAAGTCTTTTCTTCTGCACCCATTGCGATACCAAGCCTAGTGATCTCTGCAAGACCCCTTGTTATGAGAGATGCCCTTGCATTGTTGCCAAGGCTGAGGCTATCACAGATTCCTGATGCTATGGCTATTACATTTTTTAAAGCACCACCTATCTCGACACCGAGAATATCATCGTGTGTATAAACTCTAAAGTTATTGGTATTAAAGACCTCTTGCAGCAAAAATCCCGTGTCCCTTTTTTCAGCAGCAAGAGTAACAGCAGTGGGTAAATTCTTTATCACCTCTTTTGCGAAACTGGGACCTGATAAAACAGCTATTTCATGACCAGTTAATTCCTTTATAACCGATGAGACTGTCATTAGAGTTCCCTTCTCTATCCCCTTAGATGCACTGATAATAACTGCTCCCGTCGGTATAAAAGGACAAATTTCATTAAAAACCTTTCTTGTATGTTGTGCTGGAACCACATTAAGAATGTATCTTGATTTATTTAAAACTGCTTCTATGCGGTTAGAGACCATTATATTCTGAGGGAGTAGCACATCCGGAAGATAGACCCTATTTATTCTTGTTTTTTCTATTTCCTCAGCAAGGTCTTTCTCATAGACCCAGAGGGAAACATCATAGTCTTTTTTCGATAGAAGATATGCAAGGGTGGTCCCCCAACTACCAGCACCTATGACAGCAACATAACTCATTATTCAATCCCTAAAGTTCAACATGATACACGATATATCATTATTTACTTATCTTTCTTCTGTCTCTTCATAATATTTGTCCACTCATCTTTCAATGTTGCAGTCCTGTTAAAAACGAGTTTGCCATTCCGAGAATCTGGATCTACACAGAAATAACCGAGTCTTTCAAACTGAAATATTTCACCTGATTTTGCATTTAACAAATTTGGTTCAACCTTGCAAGAGTTTAGCACCTGTAGTGATTGTGGATTTATATATGCCATAAAATCCTCATAGTCGCCAGGGTTCGGTACTGTAAAGAGATGTTCATATAAATGTACCTCCACCTCTATACTATGAGGAGCAGACACCCAATGTAAAGTCGCTTTAACCTTACGTCCATCAGGTGCATTGCCTCCCTTAGTTGCTGGATCATAAGTGCAATGTAGCTCAAGAACTTCTCCAGTTTTTTCATCTTTCACAACTCCTATACATTTAATAAAATATGCATATCGTAAACGAACCTCTCGACCGGGAGCAAGGCGGAAAAATTTTTCAGGTGGATGTTCCATAAAGTCTTCCTTTTCAATATAAATGTATTTAGAAAATGGAATTCTTCTTGTGCCCATTGAAGGGTCTTCTGGATTATTAATAGCCTCTATTTCTTCTACCAGATCTTCAGGATAATTCTCTATAACTACACGAAGTGGGCGTAAAACAGCCATAACACGGGGAGCCCTTTTATTCAAGTCTTCTCTAAGACAGTGTTCAAGCAACGCGACGTCCACAATACTCTCCCTCTTAGCAACTCCAATACGCTGAGAAAAATTCCTTATTGACTCTGGTGTATATCCGCGCCTCCTCATGCCCGCAATTGTAGGCATACGCGGGTCGTCCCATCCTCTTACATAGCCTTTTTCAACCAGTTCCACAAGTTTCCTTTTACTCAGTACCGTATGGCTGATATTTAAACGTGCAAACTCAATCTGCCTTGGATGATAGAGATTTAATTGGTCAAGAAACCAATCGTAAAGAGGACGGTGATCTTCGAATTCAAGGGTACAGATTGAATGTGTAATCTTCTCTATTGAATCCGAAATACAATGTGCAAAGTCATACATCGGGTATATACACCACTTATTTCCTGTTCTATGATGTTCAGTATCTAATATGCGATATATTACAGGGTCACGCATATTGATGTTCCCAGAGGACATGTCAATTTTTGCTCTTAGTGTTCTTGAACCATCTTCGAATTCACCTGTCCTCATACGTTCAAATAAATAAAGATTTTCTTCTACAGACCTGTTACGATAAGGGCTTTCCTTTCCGGGTATAGTCAGAGTACCACGATATTCCCTCAGCTCATCAGAACTCAAATCGCACACATACGCTTTGCCATCTTTGATTAATTGTATGGCATACTGATACATCTGTTCAAAATAGTCTGATGCATAGAACTCTCTACCATCCCAATCAAACCCAAGCCATTTAACATCCTCTTTAATAGACTCTACATATTCAGCCTCTTCTTTTGTTGGATTTGTATCATCAAAGCGTAAATTGCAAAGTCCTTTGAATTCTTCAGCAATGCCAAAATTTAAACAGATGGATTTTGCATGACCAATATGGAGATAACCATTCGGCTCAGGCGGGAACCTTGTATGAACATGCCCGCCATATCTATTAGTCTTTAAATCTTCCTTTATAATCTCCCTGATAAAATCAGATGGTTTATAACTATTATCATCCATCGCTAATATTTCAAGCCTTTATACTATTGTCTTTATCGCCTTTTCCAAACGTTTTAAGGTCTTTTCTCTTCCAATAATTTCAATAACCTCAAATATCCCTGGACTTTCTGTCTTACCGGTAATCGCTACTCTTACAGGCTGGGCTATATTTCCAAGTTTAGTATTATACTTCTCAACAATCTCTTTGAATACCTTCTCAATATTGGGTGCAACAAAGATTTCGAGTTTTTCAAGCTCATTTTTTATATCTTTCAAAAAAGGTAGGTATCTCTCATTCAGAAACTTTTCCTTTGCCTTTTTATCAAATACAATTTCTTCTGCTATATAAAAATGCAATGAGTGAGCGAGTTCAAGTAAAGTCCTTGACCTTTCTTTCAAAGTCTCCACAGCCTTTGATAGCCATTTTTTATCAAGGATCTGACCTTCAGTAATAATCTTTTCTCTTACAAGAAAAGGCATGACCAGCTCCATGAGTTTCTCTGTAGAGGTTTTCATAATGTACTGGCTGTTAAGCCACAAAAGTTTTTCACGGTTAAATACAGCATGGGATTTACCAACATCCTCAAGGGAAAATAATTCTATTAATTCATTTCTTGAAAATATTTCCTGGTCTCCGTGAGCCCAACCGAGGCGAACAATATAATTAATAAATGCATCAGCAAGATAACCCATATCTCTATAAGATGTTACAGATGTTGCACCATGTCTTTTGCTGAGTCTTGTTTTATCGGGTCCCAGAATCATCGGCAAATGGGCAAATGCAGGAATTTCATAGCCAAAAGCGCTATAGATATGGAGTTGTTTGGGTGTATTGTTCAGGTGGTCATCTCCTCTTATCACATGTGTAATTCTCATCTCAACATCATCAACAACTACAGTAAAATTATATGTTGGAGTACCATCAGAACGCATAATAATAAGGTCATCAAGTTGCGAATTTTCAAAAACAACCTTACCTCTGATTAAATCATCTACAATCGTCTTTCCATCCTGTGGCATTATGAATCTAATTGCAGGTACTCTGCCCGGAATAGGATCTTTAAGAATTTTACACCTGCCGTCATACTTTGGCAGCTTTCCTTGCTTTAATGCCTCTTTTCTTCTCTTTTCAAGCTCATCAGGAGAACAATAACAATAGTATGCCTTACCATCATTTAAGAGTTTTTCAGCATAATGTTTATAAATATCAAATCTATCCATTTGTCTATAAGGACCTTCATCCCAATCAAGACCGAGCCATTTCAAGCTATCGATGATTGTCTCAATATATTCCTCTGTTGAACGTGTCCTGTCAGTATCCTCAATTCTCAAAATAAAAGTGCCTTTGTTATGCCGTGCAAAAAGCCAGTTAAAAAGTGCAGTTCTTGCTCCACCTAAATGAAGATACCCTGTTGGACTTGGTGCAAACCTTACCCTTACTTTCTCAGACAAATAAACTCCACAAATAAGAAATAACTTAAAAATATAACAGATTCATACAAGAGGTACAATTTCTCAAGATATTAAAATTTCATTTAATTCTATCTCATTTTTTAAGTTCTATTTTTAGAATCTTCTTTGTCTTCTCATTTACCCTGAACCTGTCATCCTGTCTGTATCCAGCAACCCAGATGATGTCATCACCTGATAAGATTAATGGGACTTCGTCACGTTCATCACGTGGCACCTTCTCATCAACGAAGAAATCTTGAAGTTTCTTCTTTTTTCCAAAGCCGAAGGGATAAAAATAGTCACCATTTTTTCTTGATCTAATTGTAAGGGGATAAGATAATCTCTCTGCATCAAATAATGCAATATCAGAAGATACACCAGTCTGTGGTCCTGATTCCCTATTTTCAAATATTGATGTCTTGATTAAAAGTTCTATCTCTTTTAAATTAACCTCTCCAGGCACCTCGAGGTTATATGAACTCAATTTGACAGGAGGTTCTGCTGTAAAAATAAGGGTTGAATAGTCTTTTATTACCCTAACTCCCTTAGGAAGATAGAGCCTACCACCTGTTCTGCCATACCTGATGAGATCAATAATATCTTCTATGTGAAAGAAGCTTATCCCCCTAAGCCCCTTTGTCTCTTCTATTGCCTTTCTTAAAACTCGCCTGAGAATCACCTTATCCATAACCTCCAGTGGCGAAAGAAAAAGTTCGATACACGAATCAGATTTCCTGCTAACAAGTCTCATCAAGGTTTTTGCTACAATAACCTCAAAATGCCTTTCTTCCTCTCTGAAGATTGATGTTGTTAGCGAAAGAGTGCCTATAATATTAGGATTAATCTCTTTCATTATTGGTATCAAAGAAAGACGTATTTTATTTCTTATATATTCTCTCTTAAGATTTGATGAATCAACAATATGGTCAATACTCTCTCGCTGGAGATATCCGTTAATCTCCTCTCTTTCAACTTCAATTAAAGGTCTTATAATCATCCCCCTAACTGGAGGTATCCCTGAGAGACCGAGCGGACCCGCGCCTCTCAACAGTCGCATCAAAAGCGTCTCTGCCTGATCATCTGCAGTATGACCAAGTGCAATTTTATCAGCTTTTATTTCAAAAGCTGTTTCCTCCAAAGCCATATAACGAAGTTCTCTTGCTGCCTCCTGCATGTTCATTGACTTTTCTTTAGCAAAAGATTTTACATCTATAGATTTCGCAATAAAAGGTAGATTTAAAGATTCACATAATTTTTTGCAGAACTCTATTTCAATAGGTGTTTCATTGGGTCTTAGACCGTGATCAATATAAATAGCATGAAGGGACAGTTTCAGTTCCTTTTTGAAATTGTTCAAAGTGTGAAGAAGGAACACAGAATCAGGTCCTCCGGAAAGGGCTACTAAAACTCTTTCTCCACCAATAAGCATAGAATGTTTATTCAGAGTCTTCTTTACTTTATAAAATATTTCCATAAAGGTATCGGTCTCTAATTCATGGGAGGACTTTTAAGATTTATGGTCTTCCTAATGTGGTTAACTTTTAAATAAGGTTTTTACTTCGTTCATAAATTCATTTACATCTTTGAACTGTCGATAAACAGATGCAAATCTCACATAAGCAACCTTATCAAGTTCTTTTAAAAATGACATTACTTCCTCTCCGATCCAAGTACTTTTAATCTCTTTAGCGCCAAGACCTATCATCTTTCTTTCTATTGTATCAGTTATCTTTTCAAGAGTTTCTGTACCTATAGGTCTTTTCTCACATGCCTTTTTAAGACCGGTTAGAACCTTTACTCTATCAAATGGCTCACGTCTTCCATCCTTTTTTATAACCATTGGAACAATATCTTCAACTCGCTCATATGATGTGAAACGTTTACCACACCTGAGACATTCACGTCTCCGTCGAATTGCATCACCATCTTTGCTTGTTCTCGAATCTATTACCTTATCTTCTATATTCCCACAAAAAGGACACTTCACAAAAGACCTTTTATGTAAAGTTAACTGTTGATTATCGTATTACCCTCTGGACTTCGCTATAAATAGGGAATTTTTCGCAAAGGGCTTTCACATGTTTTGCAAGACTTTTTATTACATTTATATTATTTATATTATCTATTACAGACGATACAATTTCAGCCATCTTAACCATCTCAGTCTCCCCCATGCCCCTTGTTGTAACACAAGGAGTTCCAAGCCTTATACCGCTCGTTATTGTCGGTGGCTTTTCATCATAGGGGACGACATTCTTATTTACAGTTATCCCAGTCAAACCTAAGGCCTCCTCAGCATCTTTTCCCGTAGTTCCTTTATTTGTTAAATCAACGAGCATCATATGGTTGTCTGTTCCACCTGAGATTATATCAAATCCTTTTTTAATCAATTCTTCAGCGAGTTTTTTTGCATTCTTAATAACCTTAATCTGATAATCCTTAAATTCACGAGTCATAGCCTCTTTTAAAGCAACTGCTTTTGCTGCAATAATATGCACAAGAGGACCACCTTGTATCCCTGGGAAAACCATTTTATCAACTGCTTTGGCATATTCTGCCTTGCACATTATCATTCCCCCTCTTGGACCTTTAAGAGTTTTATGAGTTGTTGTAGTCACAAAATCTGCATATGGAAGAGGAGAAGGATGTAATCCAGTTGCAACAAGTCCTGCTATATGTGCAATATCTGCCAAAAAATATGCGCCAACTTCCTTTGCTATTTCAGAAAATATTTTGAAATCTATAATCCTTGAATATGCACTTGCACCAGCAACTATCATCGCAGGTCTGTTTTCAATCGCAATTCTTCTTACCTCATCATAGTCTATATAACCAGTCTTTTTGTTAACGCCATAAGTCTTGACATTATAGAAGACTCCGGAAAAGTTTACTGGTGCACCATGTGATAGATGACCCCCATGGTTTAAACTCATTGCAAGGATAGTGTCCCCGGGTTTAAGCACAGAAAAATACACAGCCATATTCGCCTGAGTGCCTGAATGTGGCTGAACATTTGCATGATCTGCTCCAAACAGTTCCTTTGCCCTTTCTATTGCATAGTTTTCTACAATGTCAGCATATTCACATCCTCCATAATATCTCTTCCCGGGATAACCTTCTGCATATTTATTTGTAAGAACAGAACCCTGGACCTCAAGGATAGAGGGACTGACATAGTTTTCAGATGCTATAAGCACAATGCTATCTCTCTCTCTTTCAATCTCTTTCTGTATTGCTTCAAAAATTTCTGGATCGGTGAGTTTGAGATTATCAAAATTCATTTCTTCTTTAAGCGGTCCTCTATAAAATTTATTTTTTTTAGTCTCAGGCAGTGTCTTTCACCCTCAAATGGAGTGCTTATCCATGTTCTTACAATCTCTTTTGCCAAATCTTTTCCTACTATTCTACCGCCGAGGACAAGAATATTGGCATCATTATGTAACCTGCTCATCTTAGCTGTAAACAGTTCATTACATAAAGATGCTCTTACATGAGGGAATTTATTTGCCACAATAGACATACCTATACCTGTTCCGCAGATTAGAATTCCTCTTTCTATTCTCCCTGAAGAAACAGCTTCAGAGACTTTTTCGCCAAAATCCGGATAATCTACTGCTTGGGGGCTATCAGTGCCAAAATCAACACATTCAAATCCGAGATCTTTTAAAAGAAGGAGAATCTCATTTTTTAATTCCAACCCCGCATGGTCACAGCCTATCCCGATTTTCATTCTCTGAATTTAAATATCTTATCCAAGAGTTCATTAGGAAGTCAAGAAAACGTATAAGCCTGATGTATATAAATTAATTCATCGCTTTTTTGTAATAAAAAATTATTGACTTTTATATTTTAATTAATATAAAAAAGTTAGTATTTGATTTAGATACACAGTATGAATCTGTGTAATACTTCAAGAAGGAGGTGATATTTTTAAAAAACAGAAAGGTAGTAAAGTTAAGTATCATTAACTATTCTTAAACCTACAGAAGGAGGTGAAGCAATGAAGGAAGATATTTTAAGCGATAAACTCTTGAATGAATTAGAAATCTATGGAGTAAGTAGAAGAGACTTTCTTAAATATTGTGCCACAACTGCAGCAATCCTCGGAATCTCAGAACTTGAATTTACATCAGGAATAGCTTATGCATTAGAGAAACCAACGTCAGGAAAGCCAGCAGTGCTGTGGATTGAAGGTCAGGCATGTGCTGGTTGCACAATCGCACTTACTCAAGTTTCATATCCTCCTATAGCCTCAATAATTCTTGATAAGATATCGGTCAGGTATGACCACACTATTATGGCAGCAGCAGGGCATTTAGCTGAAAAAGTTTATGAAGACACAGTTAAACAAGGTGGTTACATATTGATTGTAGAAGGAGCAACACCTTCAGCTGATGACAGATTCCATATGGGCGGAGGAATGCCCTTCAGAAAAAGATTGGAAGAATCTGCAAGAAATTCTACAGCAGTACTTGCTGTCGGTGCATGTTCTGCATATGGTGGTATCCCCAGAGCGTGTCCCTCTAAAGGGATAGGAGTCAGTGAAGTTCTTAATAAGGCTAAAATAAATAAACCAGTTGTCAACATATCTACATGCCCAGTACATCCTGATCATCTGATAGGAACAATATTGTATGTGCTTGTTACAGGAAAGGTTCCTGAGCTGGATTCAAAAGGGAGACCTGCAATGTATTTTGGAGAGGTATCAATGCATGATAATTGCAGGCGGCGTGCACACTTTGATGCAGGTGAGTTCCTTAAAGACTGGAATGATCCAAAACAGAAAAATTGGTGTTTACTCGAAAAAGGATGTAAGGGACCTGTTTCATATATCGATTGTACAGTCCGGAGATGGAATGAGGGAATAAGTTTCTGCCTTGACTGCGGCGGCTTATGTCAGGCATGTGGTGAGCCAGTGTTTTATGACAAAGTAACACCTCTTTATACTGCTGAAAGTGAGATATCCCAAAAAATACTGGCAATGAGAGAAGCTGGTTTATTAATGAAAGAAAATAGTTAAAGGAGGTGACGTTATGGCTAAAAAGATTACAATAGACCCTATCACCCGTATAGAGGGCCATCTTAAGATTGAAGTAGAAATAGAAGATGGTAAAGTTAAAAACGCCTGGAGTAGTGGTACGATGGCACGCGGATTTGAAGCCATGCTCACAGGAAAAGACCCCCGTGACGCCTCCTACATAACAAGTAGATTCTGTGGTGTTTGCTATAGCGTTCACCAGCTTGCTTCTGCTCGCGCTCTCGATATAGCATTTGGAGCAAAAGTTCCATGGGGAGGAAATCTCATAAGAAATCTTGTCATGGGTGCTGAATATATTTACGACCACCTACTTCATTTTTATCAGCTCAGTGCACTCGATTACATAGACATCATGGCGATTGCTAATTACAAAGGTAATGACAAAGAATTACTCGCTGTTAGAGACAAAATTGTCAGTCTGGTCAAGGCAAAAGATACCTACCCTTTAACCCCCAGATATGAACCCGATGATTTCACTGTAAAAGACCCTGATATTGTAATCTCTGCAGTCAATCATTATCTGAAAGCACTAAATATGCATGTCAAAGCGAGAAATATGGGTGCAATATGGGGGGGGAGAACCCCTCATTATCAGAACATTGTCGTTGGAGGGGTAACCTCTTATCCTGATCTTAACCAGTGGGCACGTTTTCGCACAATGCTCGATGAGCAGAAAAAATTCATAGAGGAAGTTTATATACAAGATGTAGTTGCTTTTGGTACAGGTCCTCTGTGGAAACTTGCAACTATGGGTGTTGGTGGTGGTCATTATAATTATCTTGCTTGCGGAGATTTCCCATTGGATTCCGAATGGAAAAAACTTGTTTTCCCAGCGGGTGTAATTGTTGGCTTGGATCCATCAAATATCAAAGTCGAAACTTTTGACCATAAAAAGATAACCGAGTCTGTTAAAAATTCATGGTATAAAGAAAAGAAACCTGTGCATCCCTATGATGGTGAACAGGTATTCGATCTTAATAAAAAAGAGGCATACTCCTTTGTAAAAGCACCGCGCTATAATGGCAAAGCAATGGAGGTTGGTCCACTTGCAAGAATGCTTGTAGCTAAAAATCCTACCCTTATTGATCTGGTTAAGAAAGGTGCTAAGCCTGGTGCAGTAGCCAGGCATGCAGCCCGTGCCATTGAAACCAAGTTAATTGTAGATGCCTGCTATGAATGGCTTGATCAACTACTTACTGAAATGACCAAACCTGGATTCAAGATTCATGATACTGCTCACTGGGACCCACCTGAGACAGGCATAGGAGCTGGATTCCATGAAGCACCTCGTGGTGCACTTGGACATTGGGTAAAGATCAAAAACAAGAAGATAGAAAATTACCAGGCAGTTGTCCCTTCTACATGGAATGCATCACCTCGTTGTGAAAATGGAGTCCGTGGTCAATACGAGGAGTCTTTAATTGGTGTCCCTGTTCCCGACCCTGAAAATCCAATTAATGTTGTAAGGGTAATCCGTTCCTTCGACCCATGTCTTGCTTGTGCAATCCATATTATCGACCCTAAGACGAATGAAATTCGAAAATTCCTTATAGAATGAATAAAGGTATTAGACCTTCTGATTCAGAATCAAAGGGGGGAGAGACCATCTCCCCCCAAAAAGTTGTTATCCTCGGAGTTGGAAATCTTTTACTTTCAGATGAGGGAGTTGGAGTTCATGTTGCTAATGAATTGATGAAGATGGAACTTCCTCCTAATGTTTCTGTTGTCGAAGGTGGAACAGAAGGGTTTCGACTCTTGAATGTTATCACAGATGCTGATTGCTTAATTGTAATAGATGCTGTTAAGGGAGGTGCTGAACCCGGTTCAATTTACCGTTTCAACATAGATGAAGTTAAAAATTGTCCGCCTGGTTTTAAAACATCTGTGCATCAAATCGGCATCTTAGAAGTAATAGACTTATCCGTTCTGATTGGGGAAAAACCTCATACAACAATAATTGGCATAGAACCTAAATCTATTGAAATGGGCATGGATTTATCACCCGAAGTTAAATCGAAGATACCGAGAGTAATTGATCTGATATTCGAAGAGATAATTAAACAAAAAAGAATTAATTAAGTTAAACGATAAAATAATTATACGGACTAAAGTTGCCCCTACCATTTATTTCATATATTTCAACAATTTGTTTTGATGTATTTTTTTAACATCATTTTTGATAGCTCAAATATATTTTTTAATCAACCTTAGGTTTTCTCCGAGGTTCTCCATATCGTTTATTTCAAGAATTACTCCAATATCTTGTTTTCTTTTCAGGAGATGCTCGAATGCTCTCAATTCTCTGCAGTTCACTAAAAGACTCCAGTGGTCCAGAAGACCATCATGATGTCCATTATACCTATGGAGATGGACGTAATTTAGCTTATCAATAATATCTTCTCCAAGTTCTATGACAAATCTCTCAGAGTCTATCCCAGCAGCCTCAACATGTCCGATATCAAGGGTTATAGAGGTTGCAAATCTTTTCCAGAACCATTTTATATCAAGTGTATTGTTTGCATTTTCGATCGATACAGGACATATCGCTGAAAGTTCATGAAGCGCCTCTTTGTAAGCTTCTTCATAAATACCCTCAAGCCTCGAACCCCATGGTGTAGTTTCATCATGGATTATAAGAGCAAGATCTACGTTTCTGGCAAAAGTTTGCATTGCATCCATAGTCTCTTTCCTATGTTCATGTCTTGTCTCAGAAAGAAAATATCCTAAAGGATGTATTACATATCTGAGGTTTAATGAACGACACGCAGAAACAACTTTCATCATCTGTTCTACTCCTCCAACCCATCCCTTGAAAACAGATATCTGAATCAGGCTGACAGGATAAAGACCTATCTCTTCCTCTCCAATTACTCTATAACCGTATATCATTTATTGACCACAATTTTACCATGAGAGTCAACTTTTCTAAAAAAGAAACCTTCCCTTTTGAAATATATATACTGAGGATGGCTATTAAAGTCTATATATATATTTGAGTTTACTTGATTTTGAGATTCATATTGTATCGCTTTTAAGGAATTAAGTCTATTTATAGTATCGCTACGCCCATATTTTATCTATTTCAGAAACTTAACTAAAATTTAAGTTTCCATACATTGCTGTCCAAAATATTCTATATAAGAGTTATGAGACCCGATTTTCGAACCAAAATAAACTACCTCCTATTATGTTTAAACCCGAATTACGCAAGGCTCACTATAAAGCCTTGT
>JACAEY010000118.1 GCA_013388605.1 Nitrospirota bacterium
CTCTTATCTGTACTGAGGTCGGTTTTTTGCGATTGGCTCCCCCTCGCGGGTTTGCAGCGCTTTGTACCGACCATTGTAGCACGTGTGTAGCCCTGGACATAAGGGCCATGAGGATTTGACGTCATCCCCGCCTTCCTCCTGGTTATCCCAGGCAGTTCTATTAGAGAGCCCGGCTTAACCCGCTGGCAACTAATAGTAGGGGTTGCGCTCGTTAGAGGACTTAACCCAACACCTCACGGCACGAGCTGACGACAACCATGCAGCACCTGTGCTGATGTCTACCATTGCTGATAGAGGTCCAAGTTTTCACAAGGATTACATCAAGCATGTCAAGCCCAGGTAAGGTTCTTCGCGTTGCGTCGAATTGAACCACATGCTCCACCGCTTGTGCGGGCCCCCGTCAATTTCTTTGAGTTTCAACCTTGCGGCCGTAGTTCCCAGGCGGCACACTTAATGAATTATCGGCGGCACAGAAGAAATAAATCCCCTATACCTAGTGTGCATCGTTTACAGCCAGGACTACCGGGGTATCTAATCCCGTTTGCTCCCCTGGCTTTCGCTCCTCAGTGTCAGTTGCAGGCCAGAAAACCGCCTTCGCCACTGGTGTTCTTTCCGATATCTACGCATTTCACCGCTACACCGGAAATTCCATTTTCCCCTCCTGCACTCAAGCCTAACAGTATCAGTTGCAATTGTTTTGTTGAGCAAAACGATTTCACAACTGACTTATTAGGCCACCTACAAGCCCTTTATGCCCAGTGAATCCGGACAACGCTTGCTACCTCTGTATTACCGCGGCTGCTGGCACAGAGTTAGCCGTAGCTTATTCTACAGGTACTGTCAATTATTAAAATTATTCATTTTAATAATTTTATTCCCTGTAAAAAGAGGTTTACAATCCGAAGACCTTCATCCCTCACGCGGCGTCGCTCCGTCAGGCTTTCGCCCATTGCGGAAAATTCCCTACTGCTGCCTCCCGTAGGAGTCTGGGCCGTATCTCAGTCCCAATGAGGCGGGTCGTCCTCTCAGACCCGCTACGCGTCGTAGCCTTGGTAGGCCATTACCCTACCAACTACCTGATAGGCCGCAGGCCCATCCTCAAGCGGATTTCTCCTTTTATCACGGGTATCTCAACCCGTGGTCTTATGCGGTATTAGCCCCGATTTCTCGGGGTTGTCCCACTCTTGAGGGTAGGTTACCTGCGTGTTACTCACCCGTCCGCCACTAACCAAACAAAGAGCATAGAGCTTAGAGGTCGATTCATTCTCTTAGCTCTCCGCTCTATGCCCCTTGCTTGATCCGTCCGACTTGCATGTGTTAGGCACGCCGCCAGCGTTCGTTCTGAGCCAGGATCAAACTCTCATCAAAATCTAACTTTTTGAAATTGATAGTGGCCTACTTTAAGTTTTCAAAGAACTGATAAAGATACCTTAGGTTCCGAGCCTTCTGAGGCTTTTTCTAAGTGGGTGCTTAGGTAAAAGTTTAGGCTTTCCCTCTGCTTTTAGCTTTGGGATATGCATCACCACATTTACACCTCAGCTCCCTTAATGTAGCTGTTCCCTCAGCTTCTAAAAACCTAAGGTATCAAAGAAAAAATTAAAAACCCTTAATAAGTGATAAAGCCTTAATCTTTATCAAAGACCATCTTGCTAAATATAAAGCCTTTTAAAGATTAATTTAATTTCTATATTAAGAATAACATTTTCATAAATATATTCAAAGAACAAATATACTATATTTTACTAGAAAAAAGTCAATTATTTGACAAATTTTTTATTATTAAACTGAATATCTCTATTAAACTTAAGTTTTCTTAAAAAAGAATTAAATATCAACTTTTTCATCAGATAAAATATTGTTAATTTTTTCTTGCTTAATTGTAGAAGAAGGACCATGTCCTGGATGAACCTTTACATTATCTGGTAAAGTCATTAGTTTCTTAAAAGACTTTTTAAGTTTTTCCGTATCTCCACCGAATAAATCAGTCCTTCCTACAGAACCTGCAAACAGTGTATCTCCAGAAACAAGAATGCCCTCTCCATAAATGCAAATTCCTCCTGGGCTATGGCCAGGTGTGTGAAGGACCTTAAATTTTAAATTCCCAATATTTAGATTTTGACCATCTTCAACAAGGATATCAGGTTCAGGTAAAGAATCAAGTTCATATCCCCAAAATGAAGCTAACTCCTTTGCTTGTTGATAAATAACTATTTCATCCTTATGGATAATAATTTGGGCATTAGTTTCTTTCTTTATTTCAGGCACTGCACCAATATGGTCAAAATGTGCGTGTGTGCAAACAATAAACTTTGTTTTAAAATTATTCTCGCCAATCAGATTGAGAATTTTTTCTGGCTCATCACCAGGGTCAATAACCAATGCCTCTTTAGTATTTTCATCTGCTATAACTATACAGTTTGCTTCAAGCGGGCCCACAACAATATTTTTTACTACCATATTATATCTTACCTTTTACTTAACCTTTTACTTAATCTTTGCTTTAAAAAATTTAAAACATAAAATGCCTCCTCATTTTTCAAAACAAGACTTAAAATGAAAAATATTCCTATACATAAAGTGATAGTTCCACCAAGATATAAGGTTTTATAAAGGATATTGCCATCAAAATACCACATCTCCCCTCTGAGTAAATTCCTTCCAATTATCCCCATTATGGATGAAGCAATGATTGTTTTTGTAAATGAGCGTAAGAGACCTATTGTATCGATCTTATTGAGTTTTCTTCTAAGAAAGAAAAATAAAAGAACAAAATTTAAACTTGAGGCAATACTGTTTGCAAGTGCAAGACCACTATGTTTAAGAGGGTTCATTAATAGAACACTTAGTATCACATTCGTTATTAATGCTGATACGGCAATTTTCACTGGTGTTTTAGTATCCTGCATAGAATAGAAACTTGCAGTCATAACCCTAACTCCAACGACAGCCCATATTCCTAATGAGTAAAAAAGAAGTGCCTGAGCAGTGCCTAAAGTTGCAAGATAATCAAACTTTCCTCTCTGAAAAAGGATATTCACAATAGGTTCTCTTAAAAATATAAGCCCAACCATTGCAGGGATTGTAATAAAAAAAAGTAGTCTCATGGAAAAAGAAAGATCATCACAGAGTTTACTAAATTCCCCCTTAGCTGCATGTTCTGATAGCATAGGCAATACAGCCATTCCCATTGCAACGCCGAATATTCCAATTGGAAACTGAATAAGTCTCATTGAATAGTATAGATAAGTAATGCTTCCTTCAGGTAAGTAAGTCCCTAATATTGTACTTATGAATATATTTACCTGTGCAACTGCCATTCCCATGGTTGCAGGGAGAATAAGTATTGACATTTTTCTCAAACCTTGATGTCTGAAGTTAAAGTCTGCCTTAAGGCTATACCCCTTTCTAAAAAAAGAAGGTAGCTGAAACACAAATTGCAATAGACCCCCACATACAACTCCAATTGCAACAGCGATTATAGGTTGTTCCATTCTTGGAGCGAGTGTGACAACTGAAATAATTATTGTAATATTAAGCATCGCCGGCGCAAGTGCTGGGATAAAAAAAACTCGCCTGGTATTTAATGAACCCATTATAAGTGCCGCAAAACTTATAAATAAAAGAAAAGGAAACATTATCCTTGTTAAAATTATTGTTAGTGATAATTTGGTGGGACTACTGATATAACCAGGAGCAATGACAGTAACAATCATGGGTGTGAAAACTACTCCCATAATACAAATAAAACCAAGAACGGTTAAGATAAATGTAAAAGTTACTCCGACAAGTTTTTTAGCTTCCTGCATACCCATTTTTGTATGATATTCTGTTAAAACAGGAATAAAAGCGGAAGACATAGAGCCTTCTGCAAAAAGTTCTCTTAATAAATTCGGTATTCTGAAGGCAACAAAGAATGTGTCTGCTATTCCTGTTGCACCAAAAAACTTTGCCAGTATCATATCTTTTACATAGCCAAGAATACGACTGATAAAAGTAGCCACGCTCATTAGTCCTGCCGCCCTTGTTATATGATGTTTTTCATCCATATCGACCTCATTATATCATAGAGGATGAGTTGCAAAAGCATTTATGCCTACTTTAAAATTTCTTTATGAGTCTGATAAATAAAATAATTGATAAAAAGAAAGAAAGGCTTAATGATTTAAAAACAAAGGTTACTTTAAAAGAAATTAAATCAATGGCATTCGATGTTGAATCTCCAAGAAATTTTACAAGTGCTATTAAGAGGGATTCAGGACCTTTAAGGCTAATTGCAGAGATTAAAAAAGCTTCTCCCATAAAAGGGGTTCTAATAAAAGAGTTTGAGCCTATCAAAATAGCTTCAATATACTTAAGGAAAAATGTTGATGCGATATCTGTAATTTCAGAAGAAGATTTTTTTCAAGGAAAAATAGAATACCTTCTCGATGTAAAAAAAGTAACTAATATACCTATCTTGAGGAAAGATTTTATTTTTGATGAATATCAGATTTATGAGTCAAGAGCTAATGGAGCTGATGCCATTCTTTTAATTGCTTCAATACTCGAGGAGAAACAAAGTATTGAATACTTATACCTTGTAAAGGAATTAGGGCTATCAGCAATTTTTGAAGTACATAATTTTATAGAGCTTGAAATGGCATTACATGCAAATGCATATATAATAGGTATTAACAATAGAGATTTGAAAACATTAAATGTTAATTTGAATACCACTTTTGAGCTTAAAAAGGAAATCCCAGAAGATAAGATAGTTGTTAGTGAAAGTGGTATTAAAACAAGGGAAGATGTTAAGAGACTTGAAGATTCTGGGGTTGATTCTATACTTGTTGGCACAGTATTCATGGAAGCAGAAGATATTGGTAAAAAGATTGACGAAATCATGGGGAGAATAAAATAAATCTAAATGGAGGTAAAGGTCAAAATATGCGGGATAACAAATCTTGATGATGCACTTGCTGCTGTTGATTTTGGAGCAGATGCTTTGGGTTTTGTGTTCTTTTCAAAAAGTCCTCGATGTGTATCATATGATAAAGTAGAGACAATAATCAAAAAACTTCCTTCATTCATAACAACAGTTGGAGTTTTTGTAAATGAAAAAACTGAAAATATTGAGAGGATAGTTGACTTAACTGGTATTGATGTTGTCCAGCTCCATGGTGATGAGCCTCCAGAAATGTGCAATCTTTCAAGACGTATAATTAAAGCCATTAGAGTAAAATCACTTGAAAGCCTTGATCCCCTTATCAATTATAAAGATAAGGTATCTGCATTTCTGCTCGATACATTTACGACTGATATTTTTGGGGGAACGGGTCAGATATTCAATTGGGATATTGCTGTAGATGCTAAAATCTTTGGGAGAATCATTCTTGCAGGAGGACTGACAACTGACAATATTGTAGAGGCTATAAGACGAGTTAGACCTTATGGGGTAGATGTTAGTAGTGGTATTGAGTTAGAAAAAGGCAAAAAAGACCATAAGAAAATGAAGCTTTTTATAGATAAAGCAAAACAGGCATAAGGAAAATATAGATTGATAATAGGTTAAATTATAACTAACTATTTATTACTTATTATTTTTTTTCAGATTGATTTCTTTTCTGAAGAAACTCTCACAATTGTTTTTACATTTCCCCGTGGGTTAAAGTCTCCGATGACTTCTAAAAATTTAGGGTTAAGCCTTTTCTTAAGCTCTGAATATATTGTGTTGGTTGCATCTTCATGAGAAAAATAGACATTGCGGAAAGAATTAAGATAAAGTTTCAGGGATTTAAGTTCAACAATCTTTTTATTAGGAATATACATTATTTTAATCGTTGCAAAATCAGGATATCCTGATCTGGGACATAGACACGTGAACTCAGGAAAACATATATTTATTTCATAGTCATGCCCTGGATGCGGATTGTCCCATGTCTCTAATATAGCTTTCTTTATTGCCTTTTCACCGTATCTCATAAACCTTAAATCAGTAAACTTTAGGGTCAAGGAGAATTGTCCCTGATAACTGATAAGATCCAAAAAATTTTCTTTATCAGATTAAACCTTTAGATGATTATATAATAAAATTCCGTTCTCCTCCAATCTTGGCTCCTTGAACTCATCCATCTCAGTTGAAACCCATTGATTTTATCAACCTTCTTATATAAACTACCTAAAATAATAATCAAATAATTTAACCCGTATTAAGCAAGGTGTAGCCGCAACCTTTAGGTTGCGTGGATTTATACAACTTTTAAACCACTTTTATGCGATTTAAAACGCAGGCTAAAGCCTGCGGCTACAAAGGTATTATAGTGAGCCTTGCATAATTCGGGTTTATATTTGACCAAAATGATAAAGACAATATGGCTGTATACCTCATAAACACAATGAACCGACAGGATAATTGTATGGCAGACCTATTTCTGTTAAAGTATGATATCTGGATTACGCTCATGTATCCTTTCTTGAAAGAATGATTTAGATTAATTTTATAAGGTGTCGTCATTGTGTTTCTTCAGCATCCAGCAATATTTCAGAATATCTTGGACAGAAATGGGGCACATAACAATAAAGAGCTATGCCAATAGCTTTTAAGCCTATTCTATATTAAATTTAATATATAAAATTCAGAAAGGAGAAGGACAATGAAAAGAATATGCCTGTTTTATATAGTAGTCGTTACATGTTTCTTGTTTCTTGATTTCCCTGTTTTTGCTGAAGGTAAACCACCAGAAGAAGGTAGTACACTACCTTTGATAAGACTCCCTATCCCCACAAGTAATGAAGAAAAGGGATATTTGGATCTAAAAGGAGAAGGCACATTCACAATATCTCAGATTAAGGCTGATGTTGTAATCATAGAAATATTTAGCATGTACTGTCCATACTGCCAGAAAGAGGCCCCTATAGTAAATGAACTTTATAATATAATAGAGCAAAATCCTGAGCTTAGAGATAAGATAAAGATCATCGGTATTGGGGCAGGTAATACCTCTTTCGAGGTTGACGTGTTCAGAAAGAAATACCAGATATCTTTCCCCCTTTTCCCTGACGTAGATTTTTCAATTCATAAAATCTGTGGTGAGGTGAATACTCCTTATTTTATAGGTGTAAAAATCAATAGGGATCAAATAGCTCAGGTAATTTATTCAAAACTTGGCACCATCCAAGACCCTGCTCAATTCCTGAATTTAATACTCAAAAACTCTGGATTAAAAAGGGAGGATTAATAATGATGAAAACTATTTCTATAATTGCATTTATTTTTATTCTTTTATCAGTATCCACAGTTTATAGTACCTCTGAAATGTTTAAAGACTATATATACCAACCAGTCATTCTAAAACCAATTGATAGTAAACCCAAACTCAAGGTTGGTGACAAAGCTCCTGATTTTACTCTTCCTTCAATCTCCGGGGAAAAAGTCTCTTTGAAACAATATATCGGAAAAAAGAATATTGTAATTTCATTTGTTCCTGCTGCATGGACCCCTGTCTGTTCTGAGCAGTGGCCTGGCTACAATCTTGTAAAGGACATTTTTGATAAATATGATGCTATTCTGCTTGGTATCACAGTAGATAATATTCCAACATTATATGCATGGACGAGACCGATGGGTGATATATGGTTTCCTGTTCTTTCTGATTTCTGGCCCCATGGAAAAGTGGCAAAAAAATATGGGGTATTAAGATCAAATGGTGTATCTGAAAGGGCATTGTTTATTATAGACAAAAAGGGAATCATTCGTTATATAGATATTCATGATATAAACAAAAGACCCGTGCTTGAAGAGCTTGTAAAAGAACTGGAAAAGTTAAAGAATTAGTTCCAACTAATTCAGTACCAATGATCAATTTAGTCATTCCCCGACTCGATCGGGGAATCCAGCTTGTCACCGCAGAAGCGGAAACTATTGATGAATTGATTCCCGTTTTCACGGGAAACCTTGGATTTTCCGGTCAAGCCGGAAAATGACAACCATTGGAACTGAGTTAGCTATGAATAAAATGGATTAAGAAATTATTTCTTCAAGAGTATTAAGATTTTTTCTTTCATCTGATGGGAGACCCAATCGCTTTCTCCGATAAACTTTTCTACAATAACTCCTTTTTTATCTATTAAAAATGACACAGGTATCCCAAAAAGGGCATATTTAAAATAGACCTTTCTATCTTTGTCCATTAGAACAGGAAAGGCTAACCCCTTATCTTTTACATATGCCCTTAAAGGCTTTTCAGCTGGATCTTCAGCAATTGCAAGGACAACAAGCCCTTTGTCTTTAAATTCAAGATAAAGTCTATTTAGGGATGGCATTTCAGCTAGGCAGGGCCCACACCAGATTGACCAGAAGTTCAGTATAACAACCTTTCCTTTGAACTGGGAAAGGGCAATTTTCATACCATAAAGATCATTAAGTGTAAAATCAGGTGCAAGAAAACCTATATTTTCAGACTGGCAATCTGAGCTCCAAAATGAAATTAATAAAATCAAAAGCAATATTTCTGCCAGAAAAATCTTTAAATGTTTATTAAAACTGTTAATAAAATTACGCATTATCATATTGTAATGAAAAATTGATAGATATCATAATATTTTTTATATTTATAAAGAGTTTGAAGAAAAGAAATATATTTACACTATAATTCGTTATCACATCTGTCCAAAATAATACTTCATGCTCTTAGAAAGACAGGTATGAGAACCGATTTTAGAAGCAAAATCACGGGTAACCTCGATGAGCCCCAGGGTCGAAGCAGAGGTCTCAGC
>JACAEY010000112.1 GCA_013388605.1 Nitrospirota bacterium
CTTTAATCACTATTAATAATCTTTGGCTGAGACCTCCGCTTCGACTCCGGTCTCATCGAGGTTACCCGTGATTTTGCTTCTAAAATCGGTTCTCATACCTGTCTTTCTAAGAACACGAATATTATTTTGGACAGATGTGGTTAAACTTGAAAAATGAATAATAACTGGAATATAATGTTGCTCTTATCAGTTGTAAATTATGGCTGATTTTCTTGAGATAAGATGGCATGGAAGAGGAGGACAGGGAACTGTTACTGCTGCTAAGGTTCTTGCAGATGCATGTTTGAGTGGAGGCAGATATGTCCAGGCTTTCCCTGAATATGGACCTGAAAGGGCTGGTGCTCCGCTCAGGGCTTACAATAGAGTAAGTTCAAAACCGATAAGGATGCACTGCCCTGTCCTGAATCCTCAGGTAATAACTGTGGTTGACCCTACACTTCTTGATGCTGTAGATGTATCAGAGGGAGCAAAAGAAGATGCAATATTCATAATCAATACTCCAAAAGAGCCTGAAGAGATAAGAAAAAAACTTAATACAGGGCAGAAACAGAGAGTATTTACAGTAGATGCAACAAAGATAGCTCTTGAATGTATTGGTAGGGCACTACCAAACGCCTCAATGCTCGGCGCTTTATGCAAAGTAACCGGGCTTGTCAGCCTCGAGCACTTACTTGAAGATGTCAGGAAGAGCTTTGGGAAAAAATTTTCTCAAAGAATAATAAATGGAAACCTCGAAGCAACAAGGCGTGGATATGAGGAGGTAAAGGAAGGGTGAAATTAAAAGGATGGAAAGAGCTTACCCCGGGGGCTGTTATACTCGAGGCTGGAAATGCAGAAGAGTTCAAGACAGGCTCATGGAGAGCATTCAGACCTGTATGGATCGAAGAGAACTGTATACAGTGTCTTTTCTGCTGGCTTTATTGTCCTGATATGGCTATAAAGGTTAAGGATGGCAAAAGGGCTGAATATGATTATGATTATTGCAAAGGCTGTGGTATATGTGCTCTGGAATGTCCTGGCAAAAAGGGACAGAAGGCTATTGTGATGGTTGAGGAAAGTAGATAATGGCAAGGGTCTTAGCAGTATCAGGTAATGAAGCAGTGGCTGAGGCTCTGAGACAGATAAACCCTGATGTATGTGCTGCATACCCGATTACCCCTCAGACAGAACTAATGCAGAGGTTTTCAAGTTTCGTATCTGATGGGAAGGTTGATACAGAGCTGATACTCGTTGAGAGTGAACACAGTGCGATGAGTGCATGTATCGGAGCATCTGCAGCAGGTGGAAGGGTAGCAACAGCAACAAGCAGTCAGGGGCTTGCACTCATGTGGGAGATGCTATATATCGCAGCAGGTCTAAGGCTCCCCATAATCATGCCTGTTGTAAACAGGGCACTATCTGCTCCTTTGAATATACATTGTGACCACACTGATGCAATGGGCGCAAGGGATTCTGGATGGATACAGTTATGGTCTGAAAATGCACAGGAGGCTTATGATAATACAATTCAGGCATTCAGGATTGCAGAGCATATGGACATAAGGCTACCTGTGATTATATGTATGGATGGCTTTATAATAGGACATTCTATACAAAGAATAGAATATCTTGAGGACAGTGAAGTTAAGAACTTTGTTGGTGAATACAAAGCACTCAATCCAATACTTGACATTGATAACCCTAAAAGTTATGGACCTCTAATCCTGCCTGATTTATTTCATGAATATAAACGTGCTCAACATGAGGTTACAACTAACGTAAAGCGTGTTGTACTTGAAGTTGCTGAGGAATTTGAGAAGATTAGTGGAAGAAAATATGGCTTTTTTGATGCTTACAGGCTTGAAGATGCAGAAATAGCAATCGTAATATTGAACTCTGCTGCTGGGACTTCAAAGGATGTAATAGATGAATTCAGAGATAGAGGTATAAAAGCAGGTCTTTTAAAACCCCGCCTTTTCAGACCATTTCCTTATGAAGAGGTTGCAGACGCATTGAAACATTTAAGGGCGATATGTGTCCTCGACAGGTCAGATTCATTTGGTGGTTACGGACCTCTCTTCCTTGAAGTCAGTTCAGCCCTTTGTCAGTTAGAAAGTAGACCTAAGATAATAAACAAAATATATGGTTTAGGTGGAAGAGATTATCTACCTCAACATGCAGAACAGGTCTTAGAAGAGCTTATTGAAATAGCTAAGACCGAGAAGATAAGTATAATAAAAGAATATATAGGTGTAAGGGAATAAAATGGCGGTTGACCTAAGATTAAGGGAGCTTTCAAGAAAAGAAGACCTTTTTACTCACGGGCACAGGATGTGTTCCGGTTGTGGTGCCCCAATACTTGTAAAGATGGTTCTCCTTGCAACTGACTATCCTGTAATAGCATGTTCTGCAACAGGATGTCTTGAGGTCTCTTCCTGTATATCAACATATACAGCGTGGAAAATTCCGTGGATACACAGTGCATTTGAAAATGCTGCTGCTACTATCTCCGGAGTTGAAACAATGTATAGGCTTTATAAGAAGAAAGGTATGATTAATAAAGAAATAAAGTTTGTGGCATTCTGTGGTGATGGAGGAACCTATGACATAGGGCTACAGAGTCTTTCTGGTGCTGCAGAACGCGGACATGACATGCTTTATGTCTGCTATGACAATGGCGCTTACATGAACACCGGAATTCAACGATCAAGTGCCACCCCTTTAGGTGCAAATACTACTACATGCCCTGCTGGAAGTGTCATCCCTGGCAAGCAACAGGAGAGAAAAAATCTCACGAGGATTATGGCTGCACATGGTATACCTTACACCGCACAGGCATCAATAAGTAACTGGCTTGACCTTATGAAAAAAGTGAGAAAGGCACATTCTATAAAAGGTCCGAAGTTTATGAATATCCTTTCTCCATGCAACCGTGGATGGCGATCAAGGACAGATGATGCTATATTATTGAGCAGACTCGCTGTAGATACCTGCTACTGGCCTTTATACGAGGTTGAAAATGGTATTACACGTGTAACATTCAAGCCAAAGGAGAAAAAACCAATCGTAGATTTTCTCAAACCACAAGGAAGATTCGGACATCTTTTCAGCCCTGAAAATGAATGGATTATCAAAAAACTACAAGAAGATGTTGATAAAGAATGGGAAAGACTCTTAAGAGAATCATCCCAGCAATAACCTTTATTTACTAATCCTCAAGGAATTGTATCAATAGAAGCGAATTTTGGTTCATGTAGAGGTATTAGAATATCAGCCATGTCTCTGACCCTCAACATGATATCATATGCCTCATAGACATTTACATGAGTCCCTGGAGGAATTACCTCCATCTCTAATGCCCTTATTTTTAAAGGTGGTTCAAAATTTTCCATTATTACACAGAACCCTGTTATAGCAGCAGTTCCTTGAGAAGTTTTAACAAGCACAGACAACCCACCAACTGTATGGGCAGGTGTATGAATTACCCTTATACCGGGTAGAATCTCCTGGTCACTTTTTATTTTTATAATCTGATTATTTTTTTCGATATCCTCTATCCACTCTTCCATATAACGAAAATCCAGAGGATGGAGATTATGTATTCGCTCAAGCTCTTTTTCATGTATGAAAAAGATGGCATTTATGCACTTACTATCGTTTTCGCAGTGGTCATTATGTAAATGGGTATGTATGACAATGTCTATATCTTCTGGCTTAAGACCCCACTTTGCTAAGCCTTCTTCAAAGGTGTAAATCTTTCCTCCAATAGCCCTTTCCCTTTCCTTGGATATTAAAGGAGAATATTCACCAGTATCCACAATGACCCTCTTATCTCCACCTTCGAGATACCAGCTAAATATGGGAATTGTGTAAGGTTCTCCATAACCACTCTGATAGGTCATCATACCTTTATCGAATGCCTTAGTTCCCATAACTATTGGATGTATTTTGTAGTAATTTTTATCCATATCATCCTCCTCTAATATATGTATCTTAAACCATACTCTATGCCATTACTGTCCAAAATATTTGAAGAATGGATATGCTCAATTTCTGAACCATAATAAACTACCTTTTTCTATGTTAAAACATTTATCTGACTATAATGTATTTATCTATAATTCGTTAGCGATTTAAAACGCAGGCTAAAGCCTGCGGCTACAAAAGTTTTATAATGAGCATCGCGTAATCGGGTTGATATTCATCCTGTCACATGAAGTTTTCTCACTCTCAGTTTAATTCCAAGCTCTTCAGTAAGTCTCTTGCATTTTTCAATATCAACACCTTCAAGTTCAACGATTGTTGCTTCAACATTCGGGATGTACTTCTTCGATTCCTTAATAAAACTGATTACTTCATTGAATGCATTCTTAAATAAAGGTTTACAGATTCTGTTATATGTTTCTTTATCTTGCGCATTAAGGCTTATTGATATACTATCAACAATACCATGAAGTTCAGGAAGTATATTCCTACTATTGATAAGATTTCCATGTCCATTTGTATTTATCCTCACAAACCCCTTGTTTTCTTTTATCCATCTGGAGATATTCTTAACCAGATCAAATCTCATAAGCGGCTCACCATAACCACAGAATACAACCTCTTTATATTCTGAAGGATTTCCGATCGCTCTTTTAATCTCTTCCTCTGATGGTTCATGTGAAAGTCTGAGCTTATGTCCTTTAACAAAATCTGTATACAGTTTCACGCAGAAAGAGCAGCTATTTGTGCATCTATTTGTGATATTCAGGTATAGGTTATTTCGTATTTTATATGCCATTTTACCATCTTCAGGCAATCTATTAATCTGGAAAAGCCTCTTTGCATTCAGAGTGGTAATCCTTGCAATATCTTCAAAAGATATTCCTCTAAGTTCTGCTACCGTTCTTGCTATATGAATAAGGAAAGATGGTTCATTCCTTTTTCCTCTAAAAGGTTCAGGGGTTAGATAGGGAGCATCTGTTTCTATAAGAATGTAATCATCAGGAATATCTCTCGCAATCTCACGAGGCTTTTTTGCATTTTTAAAAGTGACAGGTCCTGCAATAGAAATATAAAACCCCATAGCCATAGCCTTCTCAGCCATATCCATATCTCCTGAGAAACAATGGAGAAGTCCATTATTAATTCCGGAATCCTTAATTATATCCAGTGTGTCTTTCTTTGCATCTCTGCTGTGTATTACCACCGGAAGACCTACTTCTTTTGCAAGGGCTAATTGTTTCCTGAAGACCTCCTTCTGGGTCTCCTTTGGTGAATTTTCATAATGATAGTCAAGACCAATTTCCCCTATGGCAACAACCTTTGGATTTCTGAGTGAAGAATATAAAGTACAGAGTGAACTATCTTCTCTTTGAATTCCGAAATCCGAATTCCGAAATCCGAAATTTTTAGCCCATTCTTTTATCTGGTTAAATACATCTTCTGTGAAGTCTTTTGCATCATGTGGATGGATTCCAACAGTAGCATAAATAAAATCATATTTTGCTGAAAGTTCAATAGCACCTCTATTACCTTCTAAATCTGAGCCTATCGTTATAATCGTCTCAATTCCGGTATCTCTTGCCCTTCTTATTACCTCTTCCCTGTCAGGGTCAAATGCATCCATCTCAAGATGGCAGTGAGTATCAATGAGCGTGGTGCGTGATGCGTTATGCGTAAAACTATTTTCTATTTTCTTTGTTTTCAATTTGCCATTCATTAAGGATTACCTGTTACTGCTATTATGCCCCGAATTTCTTTAATCGGGAAGAATTTGCAAGGGCTAATGTCATGAGATTGACTGTCGGGAATATACCAAGTTCGCCTTTTAGACATTCTTTTTCAGTAAAAGCATTACATGTATTGCCGAGAACATAAGGAGATTTTAAAAGGACTGGCACAGGATGCCAGCTATGGCTCTTCAGTAAAGAAGGGGTTGAATGATCTCCTGTTATAATGAGGACAGCAGGGTTGAGATTAAGTATATCTGGCAGGACTTTATCAAATTCACTTATCTTAGATGCCTTTCCCATGAAGTTACCGTCTTCTCCATATGAGTCAACCTTTTTTATATGTAGAAAGAAAAAATCATATCTCTCATAATTCCTTTTCAAAAATTCTATCTCTTCATTTGTCTCTCCTGAGATAGGAGGTGCATCCATACCTATTAGTTTCGCAAGTCCTCTGTACATAGGATATGTTGCTATGCAGAGTGCACTAAGTCCGTAGACCTCTTCAAAACAGGGTATATCAGGCACCTGTGAAAATCCACGCAGGAGAATAAAATTTGCCTTCTCTTGCCCTTTAATATTTTCTGAAATAAGTTTTATAAGTTTCTCAACAACCTTTGCAACCTTTCTTGCACTTGAATTTTCAGGTAATACACTGAGAGGTGGCTTTCCCTCTTTCTGTGGATCAGTGTCTCTGATTGAAGCAGAGCCAGATGGCAGTGGCTTGGGAAACCTGAGGACAATAGCAAATCTATGCTCCATTCCAGGGGCAAGTATAACATCCACATTGTCAATCCTATTAATCTTTTTCTGAAGCATCTCTGTAATCTTTCTGCTTTCTTCTGTAGGAATCCTTCCAGCACGTCTGTCTTTGACAATACCGTTTTCCATGGTTGCATAATTTGCACGTATTGCTACATCTGTCTTTTTTAATTCTATCCCGAGACCGAGTGCTTCAAGCACACCCCTTCCTATCTGCCATTCAATAGGATCATAGCCGAATAAAGATAAATGACCGGGACCACTTCCCGGAGTTACTCCCATCGCAACAGGAATATGGAGTCCGCAAGCAGACTTCTTAGCAAGGGAATCAATATTGGGTTTATCTGCAACCTCGAGCTCTGTCTTTCCTTCTATTGGAAGACCACCTAATCCGTCAAGGATGACAAGAATAATTTTTGAATTATTTTTTTGAATTAACTCCTTTATCAATTTCTGCATGTAAAAAGATGATACTTAAAATATATGAATATTTTCAAGGAATGGCCTCTCAGATATACTTCTCTCCTTACTCATTGAGATTTTAGTGCCTTCATTTCTTTAGTGGAGAGGTATATGATGTCTCTTTTATTGAAAGATTATTCTTCCACACATCTGCCCAAAATAATACTTCATGCTCTTAGAAAGACAGGTATGAGAACCGATTTTAGAAGCAAAATCACGGGTAACCTCGATGAGCCCCAGAGTCGAAGCAGAGGTATCAGCCAAAAGTTTTGA
>JACAEY010000130.1 GCA_013388605.1 Nitrospirota bacterium
ATATCTATAGGGACAGCAATCGCACCGGACAGAGATATTGCAAGATAAGCGGTGCACCATTCAGGCCTGTTTTCAGATATGATTGCTACTTTATCTTCCTTTTTAACCCCTTTTTCCAGTAGATAGCATGCTATTGACATTGAGATCTGTGAGAATTGTTTATAAGTAATTTCCTTCCATGTCTGATTAAAATAATTAAAAACAACTTTGTCTTTATATTTATCTGCAGTATCAAAAAATATCCTGTGAATCACATACGTACTCATTGTCATCCATTATCTGAAAATTTCTTTTAAATATCAATAATTATGCAATTTTTAAGATTTCATATTCATCATACTTATCCAAAATAATGATACATCATAGCTGGATACCTTATAAACACTGAATCTACAGGATAATTGGATAGCAAGCCCCTTTCTGTTTAACCGTATTACGCAAGGGTGTAGCCGCAACCTTTAGGTTGCATGAATTTATACAAATGCTATTTAAAACGCAGGCTGAAGCCCGCGGCAACAAGAGTTTTATAGTGAGCCTTGCGTAATTCGGGTTAAAGTATGATATCTAAATTACGCTCATATATCCTTTCTGGGAAGAGGGATGCGGATTAATTTTATAAGGTGTAGTCATTTTTTTTGGGGCATCCAGCCATATTTCAAAATATCTTGGACAGCAGTGCATATTTATGATAACTAATTTATATGGTATAATTTTTTGCCGGGGAAATAATGAGGTTTATCGGTCTTGATGCAGGTTCTGTTAGCATAAAACTTGTAGTCTTTGACGAAAAGGAAAACAGGCTTTTCAGTCATTATGAAAGGCATAAAGGTCACCCCATATCTGTTGCCCTTAAACTACTAAAGGCAATAACGAGTAAAACATGGGGTGATAACTCAACACTCCAAAAGCAGAACTCCAAACCTTTCATCATTGATTCATCACTTTCTATTACAGGTTCTGCAGGGCGGCTTATTGCCTCTTTACTCGGTATAGAACCTGTAAATGAAATTGTTGCCCTATCCTATTCTAACCAGAGACTTTTTCCTCATATAAATACAATAATTGAAATGGGAGGGGAGGATTCAAAACTTATTATACTTGATAAAAAGGGGGGTTCTCTTAAAGACTTTTCAATGAACTCAGTCTGTGCTGCTGGCACAGGTTCATTCCTTGATCAACAGGCAGAGAGGTTGAAAATTAGTATAGAAGAATTCTGTGAACTCGCTGTGAAATCGAGTAAGCCATCAAGAATTGCAGGAAGGTGCAGTGTATTTGCAAAATCAGATATGATACACCTTCAGCAAATAGCTACTCCTGTAGAAGACATTGTAGCAGGACTCTGTTTTGCGGTTGCAAGGAATTTCAAAGGGTCAATTCTAAAGGGAAGAAAACTTATTCCACCAGTTTCATTTCAAGGAGGAGTCGCAGCAAATAAGGGGATGGTAAGAGCTTTTAAAGAGCTATTTAATCTCGAAGATGTCTTCGTCCCCAGGGATTTTCAATTTATGGGAGCTATCGGTGCTGTATTGAAGAATAAACATGAGGGCATCATACAGAATGCTGACCTTAAAAAGCTTGAGGATTTTTTAAGTAGTGAAAAGCCTGTTGAGGCAGGACATACGCCACTAAACGAACCTAATCAAATATCAGATATCAAACACCAAGTAGAGATAACTAAAGAAATTAATTTTAACATTAATGCAAATGCCTCACGCCTTAATGATTCACAAACGAAGGCTTATCTTGGAATTGATATCGGTTCGATAAGCACAAACCTTGCCGTTATAGATAAGCATGGAAGATTACTGGCAAAAAGATATCTTATGACAGCAGGTAGACCTATAGAGGCAGTAAAACAGGGATTTTCTGAAATAAGTGAAGAGTTAGGAGATAGAGTAAAAATAATGGGCGTTGGAACTACCGGTTCAGGCAGGTATATGATAGCTGATTATGTTGGTGCAGACATTGTGAAAAATGAAATCACTGCCCATGCTACGGCTGCAGTATTTATTGATAAAACTGTCGATACAGTCTTTGAAATTGGAGGTCAGGATTCAAAATATATATCTATTAAAGATGGTGTTGTTGTTGATTTTGAGATGAACAAGGCATGTGCAGCAGGAACAGGTTCATTCCTTGAAGAACAGGCAGAAAAACTAAATATATCAATAAAGGAAGAATTTTCTAAATGTGCTTTCTCTTCTAAAAATCCCTGTAGACTTGGAGAAAGATGCACTGTCTTCATGGAGAACTCACTTATGGCTAATCTTCAGAAAGGTGTTGACAAAAATGATCTGCTTGCAGGACTTGCCTATTCCATTGTTCAGAATTATATAAATCGGGTCGTTCTTGGAAAAAGGATAGGGGATAATATTTTTTTCCTTGGAGGGGTTGCCTTTAATAAGGCTGTTGTTGCAGCATTTGAACAATATCTCGGTAAAAAGATAACCGTCCCACTTCACCATGAAGTTGCTGGAGCAATAGGTATGGCACTTATTGCCATGAGACACGTGGAAGCATCACGCTTCTCACGTCCCACATCCTTCAAAGGGTTTGGGCTTTCGAAGAGACCATATGAAATATCTTCATTTGAATGCAAAGGTTGTCCTAATACCTGTGAAATAAACAGGGTAAAGATTATGGGTGAAGAGAATTTTCTCTTTTATGGAGGAAGGTGTGAAAAATATGATATTACAAGAAACAAAAAATATTCTGATTCAAAGCACATTACTGAAGATTTTTTTCAATTCAGAGAAGAGATGTTATGGAATGAACACAACAACCATAAAGCATCAACCGTCACACATCACACTTCACGAATTACGCGTAACGTAAAGTTGGGAATCCCCTATGTATTCTTCTTCCATGATTTCCTTCCTTTCTGGACTTCTCTGTTGTGGGAGCTTGGCTTTGATGTCGAAGTTTCACCCATGACTAACAGGCAGATAGTAAATACAGGTCTTGAGACCGTCCTTGCAGAAACTTGCTTTCCTGTAAA
>JACAEY010000119.1 GCA_013388605.1 Nitrospirota bacterium
GGAATAGGTTGCCCTGTAATTGCTTCCCTGGCAAATGTAGACTTAGCCATGATAGTCACAGAGCCAACACTTTCAGGGATTCATGATATGGAAAGGGTCGCGCAGGTGTCAAAACACTTCGGTGTTCCTACCAAAGTTGTGATTAACAAATTTGATATCAACCTTGATAATAGCGTAGAAATCAAAAAGATTTGTCAGAAAGAAGATATAGAAGTGGTGGCTCAATTACCCTTTTCTCAAAAGGTGAGCGAATCAATTGTTCAAGGTGTGCCACTTGTTGAATTCTGCAGCAATGGAATAGTTCAGGAGGTATCTTCTTTATGGGAAAGGATAAAATAATTTATGGAATATGTTTATGGCCCTATACCTTCAAGAAGATTAGGGGGGTAAGAGATAGTTCTATAACGATAGAACAACAACAAATTTATGAAATCATAAAAACAACCTGCCGGTAGCAATTTCAAATAGTGAAACCTGAAGAAATTAAGGAAAGATTTGTGGGGAATAACTTAGTACTAAAAGTAATAAATTTAAACGTCAGATTAGATAATCAGCCAATTATAGAAAATCTTTCCTTTCGGGTAAAAAGAGGGGATGTGATTACAATTTTAGGCCCAAATGGAGCTGGTAAGACAATTTTACTTAGAACCCTGTTGGGTCTCTTACCACATGAAGGAGAAATAGAATGGGAGTTAGGTATTAAAATCGGTTATGTTCCCCAGAGATTACCATTTATAAAGGACATCCCTTTAAGCGTGAATGATTTTTTTAAATTGAAGAAATCTTCTGAAAGGGAGACAAAAGAGATATTAGATTCTGTTGGATTCCGAGAGGATTTTCTAAAGAAAAAAATGTGTGATATATCTTCAGGACAGTTTCAGAGAGTATTGATAGCATGGGCTCTTATCAAGAATCCGCAGGTTTTACTCTTTGATGAACCGACTACGGGTATTGACATCAGCGGTGAGGAGACTGTTTATCATCTTTTAGCAAAATTGAAGCTGGAAAGAAATCTTACAATGTTATTGGTTACCCATGACTTAAGTGTTGTTTACAAGTTTTCGACTGACGTTATTTGTTTGAACAGACACATGATTTGTTATGGACCTCCCAAAGATGTCTTAACCTTAGAAAGTTTACGTGCACTTTATGGTGAAGAAGTAAAGTATTATCAACATAAACACTATTAGGAATATGGATAATCAACTTTCATTAAGCTTAACTGCTGGAATTTTTATCGGGGGCGCAGCCGGATATATAGGTTCTCTCATGTTAAGCAAAAGAATGGCTCTGGTGGCAGGCCCACTTGGCCACTTGACGCTGCCAGGGATAGCTCTTGCCTTGCTATATGATTTTAATGTCTCTTTAACTGCTTTCCCTTTCGTTATCTTAGGGATAGTCTTGATCTGGTTATTAGAGATTAGAACGAAATTACCAATGGAGGCTTTAACCGCTATTGTTTTTGCCTCAGGGGTAGCTATTACTTTCTTATTTTTACCTATTGAACAGGCAGAAACAGCCTTAGTGGGCGATATTTCGCGTATCACTTTCTGGGATACAGTTATCTCTGTTGCCGTATCCATTTCTCTCGTTATCGTATTAAAAAAAATTTACTCAGAAATGGTTTTGATTAATATTTCTGAAGATTTGGCCAGATCTGAGAGGATAGGTGTTAAAAAATATAATCTTGTCTATTTATTATCAATTGCGATTATTGTTGCTTTAGGAGTAAAAATGGTTGGCGGCCTGTTAACAGCCGCATTAGTTGCAATCCCGGCTTCTGCTGCAAGAAACATAAGCAGAAATTTAGCTCATTATGCCTTTGGTGCAATGGTTATTGGAGCGATATCTTCTTCACTTGGCATTCTACTCGCTGAACTATCAGAATTTCCAGGCGGTCCTTTGATTATATTGGTAAATGCGTTAATATTTTTGATTTCGATTGTTTTTAAAAGATAAGGAAGGAGGTGGTCATATATAGAATACGAAAGGTGGGTTGGCGGGAGAAAGCTAAATAAAGAAATGTCTTTATTACAAGAAAAAATGGAGGTAAGAATGGCTAAGAAAATAATTATTGATGAAGATTTGTGTGAAGGGTGTGAGACCTGCGTTGAACTATGCCCTGATGTTTTTGAACTGGGAGAGAATGGCAAGGCACGTGTTAAAAATCCTAATGCATTAAATACTTGTAACATTCAAGAAGCAATTGACTCATGTCCTACAGGTGCTCTAAAGTTGGAAGAATAATGAAATTACAAACTTGAAGAGATTTTAATCTCAGAGACTGCCGTGCAAAAATATACGGGGGCATGGATAGACATCGCTCTGAGACTTGCGAAAAAACCATCGGATCACACATTTTAGTGGCTGAATTTTCGGAATAGATGAGAAATATAAGCATCACGATTGTCTATGATAATAATCCCTATAAGGGAGGATTGGAAACTGCTTGGGGTTTTTCCTGTATCGTTAGGGGAACAGAAAAGGCAATCCTTTTTGATACAGGCGGAGACGGTTCACTGTTAATAAGAAACATGAAGGCATTGGGAATTGATCAGAATGAAATAGACCTGATTTTTCTTTCTCATATTCATAGAGACCATGTAGGAGGGGTATGGAATATTATTGAAAGGAATCCCAAGGTCATCGTTTATATCCCCAAATCTTTTCCTGATAGTTTCAAAAAGGAGGTTAAAGGTCATGGGATAAAACTGATCGAAGTTCAGCTGCCTATGAAGA
>JACAEY010000147.1 GCA_013388605.1 Nitrospirota bacterium
CTTATAAGAAAGGTATCAACTTTCTTTATATCTTTACCAATATATTGCCTCCTCACGAACCTCCCTTGATAAACTGCGCCTCCACCAAGTCTTATCCCCAAGGCACCAGCCATTGCTGCCTCTGAAATACCGCTATTTGGAGATAGATGCTTCTTACCATCTCTAAGCATTGTCTTAAAAGAATCCTTAAAACCTTTACACAAAATAAAGGAAGATATCGAAATCAAAAATCCTGAGATACGTGCAGGAATATAGTTAGCCACATCATCTAACCTTGCGGAAAACCAGCCAAAATCTGAATACTTCTCATTCTTATACCCCACCATTGAATCAAGGGTATTTATTGCCTTATAAGATACTGCAAGAACTGGCCCCCCCAAGATGAGATAAAATAAAGGTGCAATTATTCCGTCATTTGTATTTTCAGCAATACTTTCGGTCGCCGCTTTAATGATTTCATTTTCTGAAAGGTATCGCGTGTCTCTACTTACCATATAAGAAAGTCTTTTGCGCGCTTCAACTACGTTTTTGGCCTTAATTTCTTTTAAAACAAGCCTTGCATGTAAAATCAGGTCTTTTGTAGAAAGGCTTGTGTATGCTAGAAAGATCCGGGCTAGGTATTCGGCTATAGGATTTATTTTTCTCATAAGCTCCAGAATAAGATAGGCACATGAAGCAGAAGCTCCCACTACAGATAGTGCCAGGATGGCGCCCTTTATGCGCAAAATCCACCAATTCTTGCCTCTTCTTAGTACCCTCTCTAAAAAATTTATCAGCTTTCCCATTATCTTTACAGGGTGGGGAAAACCCCTTGGATCTCCTAAAGCTAGGTCCAAAAGGTAGGCTATAATAATATTTAATGATTCCATATATCCAGGGCCATATTTGGTGATCGAATATCTCTCTTTAGGCTATCCACAGAGATAAGCATCGCAGTAAATTCCATTCCTGCATAATAGTTTTGCAGTCTTTGCTGTAGCTATCGCTAATTTATCAAGTGGATTCATAATGGCAGCATCAAGCCCAGCCCCAATCAGAATACCGAGGGCCGTGCTGTTGATAAGAGCTCTGTTTTCTTTTTTAATCCCTTGAGAGATGTTGCTAAGTCCGATGAGGGTCTTTACGCCAAGAAACAGTTCTTTAAACATCCTTACACTCTTGAGGGTTGTAGTAAGAGCATCAGACCTTAATCCGAAAGAAGTTATTAGTGGATCAAGAAAAATGCTTGATGGGTTGAGTCCATAAGCCTTCGCTTGTTCAATGATTTCTACAGCTATACTGCATTTTTCTTCAACATTTTCTGCATATCCTTTCTCGGGTATGGTCATCCCGACAATCTGAGCATTATACTTTTTTGCAAGGAAAAGCAGCTTTTCCATTCTTTTTCTGTCACCTGTAACACCGTTTATGATTGCCCTTCCACGATGAACTATGAGACCTGCCTCAATCACTTCAGGTGTTCCGTTGATACATAAAGGTATATCCACATATTGTTGAATTACTTTAACTGCTTTCTGCATAAACTCCTCGCCCCTGCTTATATCAGGTCCAAAGTTGACGTCGAGGATATCGGCTCCTGCTTCAACCTGCAACATTGCAAAACTAACAACCGCGGACAGGTTTCTCGAAGAGACACTTTCAAATATCAAAGGATTAGTTACATTTATCTTTTCTCCTATTATCACCATAATGATATTGCTCCTCCTTTAAATTCCTGATACCATATCTCCAGAATCTGTGCATTAGATTCTGAAAGAGATAATCTGTATTTATATCCCTTGGGGAAAGGTCTTTTCTGCATCCTGGCCATGGGACAAACATCTGCAAAAAGTAATTTTTCACACAGAAAGACTGTAGTTCCATCATCATTTCGATCAAATCACCTAAAGATAGCCCGTTAAAAACAGTAGTTCTCATCTCGTATTGAATCCCACTCCTTATTACCAGTTCTAAAGACCTTCTAATATCCGCAGGGTTTATCTCAACTCTTACAATTTTTCTATATGTCCCAAGTGGTCCCTTATAGTCCATAGCAATATAATCAAGTAAGCCATTCTTAAGCAACTCCTTCAGTTTCTGCGGGAGTGAGCCATTGGTGTCAAGTTTTATAGAATACCCCATCTGTTTAATATGCATAAGAAAATCTTTCAGACCGCTCTGCAGCAAAGGTTCTCCACCGGTTATCACAACTCCATCTATCAAGTCCATTCTCTTTTTAAGAAAAGAGAAAACCTCTTCTTCAGCAATTGGCTCATTAAAGAATTCGGGATATACAAGCTCGGGGTTGTGGCAGTAAGGGCACCTGAAATTACATCCTTGAGTAAATATAATAGCGCTTATTTTTTCTGGATAATCTATTAATGAAAACCTCTGGAATCCGCCAATTCTCATATCTTAAACATCTTCCTATGTTTAAACTCCTCTCTTTTGCCTTTATTCCACTGTCTTATGGGGCGCAAATAACCGACTATGCGGGAATATATCTCTGTTCCGCTGCCACACTCCGGGCATCTTTCGTGTTCACTAGCAATATAGCCATGGCTCGGACATACACTGAATGTAGGTGTAATAGTTAAATATGGCAGATGAAAATTCTCACAAATCTTGCGTACTAATCCTTTCACTGCCCCGGGATCACAAATCCTTTCTCTTACAAAAATATGGACAACTGTTCCTCCCGTATAATTTGTTTGAATCTCATCTTGTAAATATAAGACCTCAAAGATATCGTCAGTGAAATTCACAGGAAGTTGTGAAGAATTTGTATAGAATGGCTCTGCTCCTTCTTTGTTAGCATCCTCATTGGCGCAGATTATTTTGGGGAATTTTTCCTTGTCAATCTTTGCAAGTCTATAGGATACACCTTCGGCAGGAGTTGCCTCTAAGTTATAATTGTTGCCCGTCTCTTTCTGAAACTGGAGAAGATTTTTTCTCATCAAATCCAGAATTTTTAGTGTAAATGTTCTGCCAGCCTCTGTGCCAATGTTTTTGCCAAAAAGATTTAGACATGCCTCGTTCATTCCAACCAGTCCGATAGTAGAAAAATGGCTTTTCCAGTATTCATTGAAGCGCTTTTTGATGTTTCTTAAGTAATATTTCGCATAAGGATAAAGGTCACCTTCAGTAAATTTCTCCAGAACCTTTCGTTTTATCTCTAGGCTCACTTTAGCCAGAAACATCAACTGTTCTAAGCGCTTAATAAATTCATCCTCGTCCTTAGATAAGTACCCAAGCCTCGGCATATTGATTGTGACTACGCCAATGGACCCTGTCAACGGATTTGCACCAAAAAGCCCACCACCTCTTCTCCGGAGTTCCCTTGTGTCTAAACGTAATCGACAGCACATTGACCTCGCATCCTCTGGCTTCATATCAGAATTTATAAAGTTTGAAAAATATGGAATTCCGTATTTAGCAGTTACCAGCCATAAAAGGTCAATATTGTGATTATCCCAGTTGAAATTCTTTGTGATATTGTATGTCGGGATTGGGAAGGTAAAGACTCTGCCCTTTGCATCTCCTTCAAGCATTACCTCTAAAAATGCCTTATTAAGCAAATCCATCTCTTCTTGAAATTTACTATATGTCTCTTTCTGTGGTTCACCTCCGATGATAACTGGCTGCTCAGCAAAGGTTGCAGGTATAGTCACATCAAAGGTTATATTCGTAAAGGGTGTCTGGAATCCCACCCTTGTGGGAACATTGATATTGAAAATAAACTCCTGTAACGCTTGCTTGATCTCCTTATAATTCAATCCGTCATATCTTATGAAAGGGGCTAAAAGTGTATCAAAATTAGAGAATGCCTGAGCTCCTGCAGCCTCACCCTGAAGTGTATAAAAGAAATTCACCACCTGTCCCAGTGCACTCCGGAAATGTCTGGCGGGTCTGCTCTCTACCTTTCCCTGTGCCCCTTTAAAGCCTTCTAAAAGCAGGTCATAGAGGTCCCATCCAACACAATATACAGAAAGGATATTCAAGTCATGTATATGAAAATCGCCATTTATGTTAGCATCCCTGACCGCGGGCGGGTAGATCTTGTTCAGCCAGTAGACCTTGCTGATCTCGGAGGATATATAGTTATTCAATCCTTGAAGTGAGAAGGCCATATTGCTATTTTCATTGACCTGCCAATCTATTTGTTTTAGATAATTCTCTACAAGGTCAATATCAGCCTTTGTAGTAATCTCTCTGATTTTTGCATGTTGATCTCGATAGATGATGTATGCCTTGGCAGTTCTACGGTAAGGAGAGGATAAAAGAACCTCCTCCACAACATCCTGAATTTCTTCAACCGTGGGAGCTTTATGTTGAATTACCTGTTCTGCTAAATTTAAGACCTTGAGTGTCAATCTTTCAGCAGTCTTCCGGTCAAACTCCCCTGTTACAGCCCCTGCCTTTGCAATTGCATTTGTAATCCTTTCTGCATCAAACTTTACTATTCTGCCATCTCTCTTTTTAATTCTCTTAAACAAGATGCCTCCTATCTTCAAAAAATGAAAAATTAAGTCTTTAACACCTCTGGATTAGTATGAGGAATAAACATGGCTGCAGGGAATTCCTTCATAAATTCTCCATCTGTGTTCATTTCTTTATAGGTAATCATTCCACAAATTCTATCAATGTCTGACAGGAGGTTTTTATTCATAAGCAACATCTCTGCACCTTTTAACGAAGAATTTCCAATAGCAATGAACTTCCTCCTGTCTATATCTGGAATCATTCCTATTCTGATGGCCTTATCAGTATCTATGCCCATTCCAAAAGCACCACTAACATAGACCCTGGATATCTCACCGAAGCTCAAACCCACAGACTTTACGATTACGTACAGGGATGTAAACATAGCAGCTTTTGATCTCAGAAAATTATCTATATCCGTTTCCTTTACAATAAGCTTTTTCTCTTTAGACTCATAAATTACGAATCCCTTTTTTCCGTTAAAATCCCTGATTCTTTGATTTTTGATCTCTGACTCATGATTTGTGACAAACTTTCCTTGTTGGTCAATAATGCCTTTGGTGTAAAGTTCTGATATTAGTTCAATCAGTCCAGAACCGCATATGCCCTCTGGCTTTTTGTCTCCTATAGTTTTAATCTTTACCTCATAACTGAGACTGTCGATTTCTACTTTATAGACGGCTCCTTCTGATGCCATCATTCCTATCTCAGAAATGCCGCTTTCAAGGGCAGGGCCTGCTGCACCAGCCCCTAATATTATCCATTCATCGCAACCTAAAACTATCTCTGCGTTGGTACCCACATCAATAAGTATGGTTGGCTTTCTCTCCTTGTACATGCCAGAAGAAAGGATACCGGCTATAATATCCCCTCCAACATAGCTGCCCACATTCGGAAAGACATAAACTATACCCTGCGGATTTATCTCAATACCTATGTCAACAGGTTCAATGAAATCAATCCTATTCATCACAGGAATATATGGCTCGATGGGTATGTTCTCAACAGGCAGATCCAGAAGGAAATGGGTCATTATGGTGTTTCCAGCAATTACTGCTGCATAGATGTCTGAACGGTTTATCTTATTTATGTTGCATAGATTATTTATTAAACCATTCACGCCTTTCACGAGAAGTCTATGCAATTCCTTACTTTTCCCACCAAAGGCCATGTGCACCCTTGACAGGACATCCAGCC
>JACAEY010000113.1 GCA_013388605.1 Nitrospirota bacterium
GGTTCAGGTGGTATCATCAATTGACGGATAGCATCAAAAACAGCCTTAAACTGTGCATCATATTTTTTCTCAAGTTCATCAAGCCTTCGGGCAAGTTCTTTATTAGAGGCAAGCAGTTGCCGAAGTCTGACAAATGCTCTCATAATCTCAATGTTGACCTTTATTGCTCTATCACTGTTCAAAACACTGGAAAGCATTGCAACTCCTTGTTCGGTAAAGGCATAGGGAAGATAGCGACGACCACCCCACCGACTTGAGGTGCCAAATTGGAACCTCAAGTTCTCAAACTCTTTTTTATTGAGTTGAATCATAAAATCTGAGGGGAAACGGTCAATATTCCTCTTGACAGCCCTCACCAATATTTTTGTTTCCACGCCATAAAGCTCTGCAAGGTCAGCATCTAACATTACCTTTTCGCCTCGAATCAGCAGAATCTTCTTTTCAATTATCTCAACTGGAATAATTGCTTTCATTTACCCTCCGATTTGAAATCACGAGCCTCTTTCCAGAACCTTTCAAACCATTCATCCTTTATATATCTTGCGTAGGCTTCATCTAAAACTGCATTAAGTTCAGTATTTGAGGTAAAACCTGAATATGTAAAATTGCTTGAACCAATAATAGCGAGCTTGTCAAAGATATAAGCCTTGCCATGTAGAAATCCTTTATCATAGAGTTTGATTTCCCATTTAGGATTTTTGAAAAGCTCTATTAAGGATACTACTGCCTCTTTTTTGTCCTTTTCAAAATCCTCTTCTTCCAAATCCTCACGGAATTTTCTCTTGTATAATTCTTCAGGCTGGAAAATATCAGGTTTTTTCTCATCTATCTGAGGGGAGGTGCCAATCAACAATCTAAATCTTTCAGCACCTGATAAAGAATCTTTTATGAGCTGAAATCCTCTAATATTGAAATATGCACTGGCTACATCAAGGGAGGTTTGTTCTTTGAGGATGTTGTTTAACTCTTCAAAAAGTCTGAGTTTATTATTATCAATGATTAAACTTTCAGGTTTATACACTTTACACTCTCTTCATATTGCATGTTTTGTTATCAAGCTTCTAATTTTCAGGAAAATCTGCTTCTTCATTTTCTTTAAAATTATACCAGCCTCCCTAAAACTTTTCGACTGATGATTTATGAAACATTTGTGAAATAATGCTTCATTTATGAGAGGCTATTTTGATATTTTTTCGTATAGATTTTTAAACGAGGCAACGATTCAGTTTCATATAGATTTTTGATGAGGCTATTCGTACTCTGGTGATGTTGTGATAAAAAAGTTATAATTTTATTGTTATGGAAAAGGTGGGTTTTATTTATGATGACATTTTCTTAAAACACGAAACATCTGAATGGCATCCTGAAAGAAAAGAGAGATTAATTCATATTATAGATACTTTAAAAAAATCAGGACTGCATGAAAAACTGATTCATATTAAACCAGATAGAGCAACATATGATGATATCGTCTCGGTTCATGATCCTGATTATATACAAAGAATTAAAAACTTCGGTAAGGGATATTTGGACCCTGATACCTATATGTCAGAAGCCAGTCTTGAATCTGCATTATATGCCGCAGGTTCTGTTATTGAGGGTATTGAGAGATGCAAGAAAGGAGAGATAGATAAGGCATTCTGTGCTGTTAGACCCCCTGGTCATCATGCTGAATCAAACAGAGCAATGGGCTTCTGTATATTTAACAATATAGCTATCGGTGCAAGATACGCCCAGAAAGTGGGGTATAAAAATGTTTTTATTATAGACTTTGATGTCCATCATGGAAACGGAACACAGCATATCTTTGAAGCTGATAATACAGTCTTTTATTTCAGCACCCATCAGTATCCACACTATCCTGGCACAGGAATGGCTTCAGAAAACGGGGTGGGGAAAGGAAAAGGATATACTTACAACGTCCCTTTGCCAGGTGGGTCAGGAGATGGAGAATACCTCAATATTTATCAGAATGTATTGCCTGGTCTTATAAATAAATTTAGACCCGATGTTATACTTGTATCCGCAGGATATGATATACACAAAGATGATCCTCTCTCTGATATAAGGATTTCAGATGAGGGAGTTAAAGGAATTATTCATAGTATCCTCTCATGCTCATCAGTGCCCTTTGTTTTTGCACTGGAAGGGGGTTATAATCTCTCTGCCCTCGGGGTGTCAGTAAAGATTACTATTGAAGAAATGCTTAAATAAAATGGCTTCTTTTGACACATATGATTTTTTATGATAGATTAACAAAGTTTTAATTTTATTTCTTGTCTATCTAATTTTCAGAATTTATTATGTAAAAAAGTTATTAATTTTATTGAACTTTGAAACCATCTTATATATGATTTGGAAAAAATCACAAAAACTATTTGAGAAAGCACAGAAACTTATTCCTGGTGGTGTAAATAGCCCTGTCCGTGCTTTTAAGGCTGTTGGTAGGAATCCTATATTTATACAGAAGGCTAAGGGTTCAAAGATATATGACATCGATGGGAATGAATATATTGACTACGTCCTTTCATGGGGACCTCTCATACTTGGACACGCTCCTCCTGTTGTTATAAAGGCACTGAAAAAGGCTGTAGAAAAAGGAACAAGCTATGGAGCACCCACACTTATTGAGATTGAGCTTGCTGAACTTATACATAAGATTTATCCATCAATGGATATGGTAAGGATGGTAAATTCAGGCACAGAGGCAACAATGAGTGCGATCAGGTTAGCAAGGGGATTTACGGGAAGGGACAGGATTATTAAGTTCGAGGGTTGTTATCATGGACATGCTGACGGACTGCTTGTAAAGGCTGGATCTGGTGCAACCACTTTTGGGATTCCTGACAGTCCCGGGGTTCCTAAGTCTTATGCTCAGGAAACGATTACATTACCGTTCAATAATTTAGATGTATTAAAGGATGTTATAAATAAGGAGTGGAAATCTATAGCCTGTGTAATTGTCGAACCTGTGGTCGGGAATATCGGATGTGTTCTACCCCTGCCCGGATTTCTTGAGGCACTCAGGGAATTAACAGAGAAAAATGGTATAGTCCTTATCTTTGATGAGGTTATGACAGGTTTCAGGGTTTCATTTGGTGGTGCACAGGAATTCTATGGAATCAAGCCTGATATGACATGCCTCGGCAAGGTCATTGGCGGAGGCCTTCCTGTTGGTGCTTATGGTGGGAAAAGCGAGATAATGTCCATGGTATCACCATCAGGACCTGTATATCAGGCTGGTACACTTTCTGGTAACCCCCTTGCAATGACAGCAGGTTTAGAGACTATCAAGATTCTTTTAAAAAAGAAAACATACAAGAGACTTGAATATATAGCAAATTTGTTAGAGAATGGGCTTAAAGATGCAGCAAAGATGACGGGAGTAAAAACTAAATTTTACAGAGCAGGAACGATGTTCTGTACATATTTCACGGATGTTGATGTTATTGACTATAAAACAGCAAAGATGTCTGACACCTCAAAATTCTCAAAATTTTTTTCTAATATGCTGAAGAGAGGAATAAATCTGGCACCTTCACAGTTCGAGGCGGGTTTTGTATCTCTCGCACATACAGATAGGGACATTGAAAAAACAATAAGGGCAGCATTTGAATCCTTTAAGGAGTGCTGATTAAATCACCTAATATATAAGACCTAAAAGTAAAAAAGAAAAAAGTTGAGGCGATAAAACATGCCAGAAAAAGAAAAAACTGTCTTAAGACAGCTATGGGAAGCAAGTACGGTAGGGCTTAACTTTGTAATTTCCACAATTGTAGGCGGGGTAATAGGGTATGGTTTAGATTATGCAATGGAAAGCTGGTTCAGCATAAAGACAAAACCATGGCTGTTATTTATTTTTGCATTACTTGGTATAATAGCAGGCTTTAGATACCTCTTCAGAATAGCATCATCTAAAAAAGAGAATGAATCTGGTAAAAAGGATTTATAAGCAATCAATCTTTATACTCACACCATTAGCAGTTATCTCAGTCTTTATTGATTGGCCAAAACTTCCGATGGGAATTTTTGTAGGTGGTATCCTTGGTCTTGTGAATTTTAGGGCACTTGCAAGAGGAGTTTATGGTTTAACAGCAACATACAAGCCAACAGGGAAACTCATTTTCTTCAGCCTTTTCAGACTTGCAATTCTTGCTATTGTTCTTGGGATTATCATTATTTCAAAAAAGGTTAATCCCTTTGGAATTCTTATAGGATTTACAGCGGTATTTATATCAATCTTGAGAGAGGGACTTCGTTCTGCAAAAGAACCTCCTGAAGAA
>JACAEY010000120.1 GCA_013388605.1 Nitrospirota bacterium
ACATTAATGCATCAACAGCACAACCCTCACCAAGCGAGACAGCAATGCCTATACGTGCTGATTTCAACATCCTTCTATCATTATTTCCATTACCAAAAGCCACTACATTTTCAGCTCCAAGTCTTTTAATATACTCTTCCTTCTGAACATCGTGGTTCTCACCTGTCAAAATATGTATCTCACAATTAACTCCTTCAAGTTCCTTACTTGCCTTACCAAATGTATCTGCAGTAAGAATGTGGACCTTCAAAAACCTTGCTATTTGGTTTAATTTCCTTTTAACCCCAGGAAGGAGCTTTCCATCATAAGAGAGAGTTCCTGTGAAGTCTGAAACAAGATGTTCAAGTTTTACCAATCCAAATCCTGGAATATCAATCTCAAGCATATACCCTCCTAAAAACCGTATTTAACTTTATACTTTCTCTATCGGACCTGAAAATGAATTTCAAATCTCCCCACAACTATCTTTGGCAAAGAGAGGTGAGAGGAGATTTTATGGATAATACATAAAAACATTTATTTTTAAAAGCCACTTTATCCCCCTTTTCAAAAGGGGTTGTAGGTTTATATAGCTTCGCAGGCTAAAGCCTGCGGCTACCTAACAATACCGAATTTTTTAAATCTAGTAGCCGTAAACTTCAGTTTGCATTGGTTGATGACCTCTGTCGTAGGCTAAAGCCTGTGGCTACCTGATAGAACCCAATTTTTAAAACATTGTAGCCGCAAACTTTAGTTTGCGTTAATTTGTTCATTTCAATGTCTTCAATCGCAGGCTAAAGCCTGCGGCTACCATTGTTTAACCCCTATAACCCCTCCTTCCTCCTCCCCGTAGTAAGGGAATGACCCCTCCTTTCTCCTCCCCTTAGTAAGGGGAGGATGGGTAGGGTTTATAGCATCATATTCGCAGGCTAAAGCCTGCGGCTACAACTATCTTTGGCAAAGAGAGGTGAGAGGAGATTCTATGGCTACAATCTTTATAATTGCCTTTGCGTAATTCAGGTTAAGCAATTTTTAAAATCTTTATAGGTTAATGAACAACAATTTAATTGCATATCGATCAGCTTCACACATTGAATCTGAAATTAATAATATCCCCATCCTTAACCTCATATGTCTTACCCTCAAGTCTTAAGAGTCCTTTTTCCCTTGCAGCATGTATGCTTCCTAAAGATATGAAATCATCAAATGATATAACCTCAGCCTTTATAAACCCTCTTTCAATATCAGAGTGTATCTTTCCTGCGGCTGTTAGGGCATTAGTGCCTTTCTTTATCGTCCATGCCTTCACCTCATCACCAGCATAAGTAAAGAAAGAAATAAGACCTAACACCTCATAGCACAGATGTATAAGTTTACTCGATGCAGGCTCTTTAATCCCCATATCATCAAGAAACAGTCTTGCATCTTCTTGAGAAAGGCGTGAAATCTCCATCTCTAACTTTCCACACAAAGACAGTAATGAGAGGTGAGTGGGGAGTGATGAGTACTTATCTTTAAAGTATTTTTCAATATCACTCTGGAGACTTTTCGGCTTATCTGTATTTAAATCATCCTCACCAATGTTTAGCACAACCACCTCTGGTTTTATAGAGATGAACTGGAGATGTCTCATAGCTTTTTTTTCGTCTTCACTGAAACCTACATATCTTAATGGAATTCCCTTCTCAAGTGATTCTTTACATTTCAAAAGTATCCTCTTTTCTGCTTCATCAGGCTTCTTCCCCTTTCTTAATGCTTCCTCTATTTTCTGTAACCTTTTTTCAACCAGTTCAAAATCTCCGAGAACAAGCTCAAGTCCAATAATCTCTATGTCGCGAAGGGGATTTACTGTATCCATAGGATGCAAAACAGTACTATCCTCAAATGCCCTGACAACATGAACAATTGCATCAACATCCTTAATTAGGTCAAAGACCTTTCTATTCTGTTTTAAATCACCTTTTGTAATACCAAGGTAGTCAATATACTCCACAGTTGCATGGTTAGTCTTTTTAGGTTTAAAAATTGCTGATAATCTCTCAAGTCTTTGATCTGGAACCTTTACAACTCCGACATTCGGTTCTCCGGAGATCGTTGGATAGACCGTGGTCTCGAGGTCCTTACCTGTTAGAGCATTGAAGATTGTCGTCTTGCCTGAATTGGATAAACCTATAATCGCTACCTTCAATCTAAGTCCCTCTAAAAAATTATAAAATTAAAGCCTATACTTTAAATATCTGTAAAATAATTGTACGCATATCTGGTATCATTTTTGCTTTATGTTAAATAGTAATTAGTAATTTATAATTTTTATCTATTTAAGAATATATTAACTGATATTTATCAAAATAGCACAAAAATGCTTGATAATATTAGTTTTAAAACTTATTTGTTTTGCCGAAACTCTATTCGGCGAAGCAGTCTCTTATTTTTGACAGTTATGATATTAACCAATTTATTAAAAGAATTGTATGTTCAGATTAGATTCTAAACAATACTTTATATTCCTATTTTTCTTAATAATCTTTGTATTTAGCATAATTACAAAAACCAATGCGGTTCGACGTCCTGAAAATTCACAAATGGACTATGTTCCTCAGAACATCGGAGTCTACGATACATATTACGATAATTTCTTTGAGTCTGATTGCAGAGTTTGCCATGGTTCATCTACAGCAGAGCGTCACCATGCAACTAATTATGCCATTATTGATAACTGTCAATTTTGCCATTTCAATAGTTCACATGTAGAAAGAGATTGTAAAGCATGCCACATAGATGAAGGACTTGTGGGTGATTTCGGACAACCTCACCACAAATCCCAAATGGCTATCTCAGGGATGTGCAACCAGTGTCATTTGCATGTTGTCGAATACAACTCTATTGAGCCTCCGCTTTTTGCACCGACAAGTACAACCCCAACCCCTTTCTCTTGCGAGAACTGTCACTGGCCATCAGGCAATACTCCACATCAGCCAGCAACTTACGACGGAAATATCTTAAATTTTCTTGAAGACTGGAAGAGCTGGATAGGTAATCCTTTACCAA
>JACAEY010000091.1 GCA_013388605.1 Nitrospirota bacterium
AATGTGAAGTTTGGGGTCTGACTTGATTATTGATTTTACAGGGGGATGAGGTATCCATGCTTGTTATTTATTTATCGAGACAATGAGGACAGTGACAGGGCCAGCGACTATTTATTTCATAGGTTTTGTCAGTGTAAACACTAGAATTTCACTAGAATTTTGCTTAACAGGCGGAATTTCTGATACTGTTAGCTGTTTCTGAATCAAGCCAGTCCCTGAAATAAAATCAGGTCGAGCACTATCGTCAGGCCAGGGTTCAGGACAATTTTGAAACTAATTTTGAGCTTATACAGGGTTTGACGAAAAGACCGCTGTTTCAAAAGCTATGGATTTTGCACCGTATTTCTGGAATGGCCGTAATGGTAAGCAAATTTCCACACAGGTTAAGCCCATATATCTGCAAACAAAGTCCGATGCTATTGTTGTAACGGTTATATTCATTAGTTCTCTTTTTTACCGCTGTATTTTGAAGGTTTGACACTTATTCTTATTCTACAGGTTCTAAAAGTAAACGATTTATTGCTGATAGTGTCTTGGTGGCTTCATACAACTCGCTTATAAGGGTGATATGTCTGTTGTATGGTTGACATATCACATTAATATGTGATACACATAATTATGTGATATGTGAAAGGGGGTTTGTATGGAACGGCAGAATGTAACATTGTCCCTTCCCAAGGCAATGCTGAAAAAAGCTAAGATGCTCGCGATGAAGAAAGAGAAATCTTTAAGCGCCTTGATACGGGAATCCCTTGAGGAGAAGATCAGAAAGGATACAGGGTATAAGAAAGCTATGGAGCGAGAAATAAGCCTTATGGAAAAAGGCTTCAGTCTGGGTACAGGTGGCCGTATGCCCTGCTCGCGAGAGGAATTGCATGAAAGGCGATAAGGTGTTTGTGGACACAAATGTGATTGTATATGCATATGATAAAGATGCAGGTGAAAAACACAAGTCTGCCTTGAATATTATGAAAGACCTTTGGCACTCAGGGCTTGGGATTATAAGCACTCAGGTTCTACAGGAGTTTTTCATTACATTGACTAAGAAAATCTCAGTGCCTCTGAAAATACCGGTTGTACGGGGAACGATCAGAAGACTTTCCAGTTGGGATGTAGTGCTGATTGATGTAGACATAATAATAAGCGCGACTGAAATACAAGAGAGATACAAATATTCATTCTGGGACTCTCTTATCATTGCTTCTGCAATCGGAGGTGGAGCAAAAATTATTTTTTCGGAAGATTTTGCCGATGGTCAGACAATACAGGGCGTTACAATAAAGAACCCCTTTAAATAAACATTTTCAACTTAAGAGATGAAAGCCATAACTTCAGAAATCCCTTCTCAAATCGGTGGGAAAACTTCTTTACACTTATAATGGATTACATAACTAAAGGGAGGGAAAGACCCTATATACTATTTCTTACTGCAACGCCAATTAACAATACCATCTGGGACCTCTACTGGCAGGTAATGCTCTTTACTCTCATAGACCAGAGGGTTTTTCTTAAAGAAGGAATTTCCGATATATTAAGATTTTTCAAGGATATAGATAAAGTAGGAGACCCTGCACTCTTAAATGATCTCATGAATGAGATATCCATAAACTATCTCTTGATGGGGCATATCAGAGGCTTTATCTTCTTTTATACAAACCTATAATTTGAGTCTGTTCAATGATGTGTCCTTTCATTGCCTTTTCCAGATCAGCCTTTTTTGCGTTGGAACTCAAATTGAGAGTAGTATCCAGGGCATAAAGCTTGAAGAAGTATCTATGTGTTCCAGAAGGAGGACAGGGACCACCATAATCATGTTTTCTAAAATCATTCAGACCCTGGCTTGCACCTTTAGGAACAGAGTCTTCTTTTATATCTTTTGTTTTTGGATCAATATTCCATAAGACCCAATGAACCCATATACCCACCGGGGCGTCAGGATCATCAATTATTAATGCAAGAGATTTTGCCTTTTCTGAAACATTCTCAATCAAAAGAGGTGGGTTGATATCCATCCCATCACATGTATATTTTTGAGGTATGTAGCCATTATTTTCAAAAACAGGGCTTGATATTTTTAAACCAGTCATTTTAGTCACCTCCTTGCCCATGACATTTGAAATCAAAAGTAATAAAGATAACATTAAAGAAAAATAAATAAATCTTTTTTTCATCTTTCCTCCTCTCAAATTCTTATTTTAGAGTACAAGGATAAAAATCAGCGTTACAGCAATTATCCCTCTAAATTGATGACATTTAGACATTAAAAGCTCTTATGCTGTGGTAGCATCTTCCTTGGCATTCGAATTGAGTGAAAGCAGAGGCTTTTGCTAACCAACCAATTTGTCAAATTCCTCAACAGTTACCGCTGGGAAAGTTGTAAAGGAAATCCCTGTCAATTTCGTAAGGGCAACCGATGCCTTCATTACTTCAGAAATCCCTGGGAAATCAACTATAAAAGCTAAGTCATAAATTCCTAATAGCGAATACATTGAGTTTACCTTCCCTCCATTTTTCTCAATAAGACTGACTACCTCTTTTGTGCGTTTTGCGGTAATTCCTTTTATCCCTTCCAATGAATATTTCCCAAGCATCAAGAATCTTGACATCTTAGCTCACCCCCTTTCGTTTAAATTTTTAATATATTTTACATCTTACCCATTTTGAATTACTATCTCTTTTCAGGTGCAGGAGGGACAGGCTCTTTTGGTTCTTTTATTACATTCAGGGCCTTCCTGTACGCCTCAAGCAGGTCTTCATAGTATTTAATCCTGAATGTCATACTTGGGATGTTCTTTACAGAATACATGACTATATCCCAGGCAATCTCCTCTTCTGTTTTATATACAAAAAAGCATTGCGGTTCAGCAGGATATCTTCTAAATTCAAAACCCTTATCCTGAGCCTCTGTTATATCAACGATGAAAAGAATAGTTATCGTCAAAGCTATTAACCATCTACCCATAACAGACCTCCTTTAAAATCTTATTATCTCAACTTCTATCTCTTTACCGTTTTCCAGATTGATAATGAGCATGGATTCGGGAAAAGTAACTCTGTCGAAAGCATGATCTCTGTATTCTATTTATCAACATAATTCGCTAAAAAAGTTGAGCTTTTTTTAAACCACTTTTAAAATAGCCTCTTTTGAACTTTTTACCTTTTTTGGTAATGGTTTTTCATCGGGATAGCCTATGCCTATATTGGCAATTACTCGATACCTCTTATCTATATTAAGAATTTTTCTGACATATTCTTCCCTTTCTTGTGTCTCTGGATGATAAACTGCATTCCAGCAGGCACCTAATCCCAGAGAATGGGTCTCAAGTAGAAGTAACATTATGGCACAGGAGCAGTCCTCTAACCAGTGATTACTTTTGCATTCATCTGCAAGGGCGACTATGACAATAGGGGAGTTTTCTAAGAATTTAGAATAGGGCTGGGTCTTACTGAGATATTTTATCTTCTCTTTATCTTTCACTAAGATAAATGACCACGGCTGAGAATCTTTCGCAGAGGGTGCATAGCAGGCAGCCTCTATACATCTTCTGATCAGCACTTCATCGGGTATCCCCTTCTTGTACTTCCTTATACTTCTTCTGGTCTTTATTATTTCAAAAATATCTCTTTGCACGATCCTATCTACATCCCCCTTTTACCAATTTTTTTAATGAAATTGCCAATTCCAGATAGAGATCACATGAGCTCCTAAATGTCTTCCATTACCTCCTGGCCTTTCAATCTCCATAAAACCTTGAAGGACTGAAGCGATAATATTTCCTGAGGTCATTTTTGCATAAAAACATAAATATTTCTTGCAACTACTGACATCTCAATGAGGTTAAAAATGAGAAATTATATCATGCAGAAAAGTAACAAAAAGGTTATTGAACTTTCTTGTTTCGCCTGGTAATTCCCTTTTTTTCTTTGTATTTTTCCACTGCATATATCACTCTGTGTGCGCGTCGTATTTCTTCTGTATTGTTGAACATCAGAAGAATTACCCTATTGAAAATCTCAATTATTTTAGTTCCCTCTTCATCTTCAATTGTCATCAAGTCATATTGAATTGGGTCTCCCCATGATGGATCGCCATATCTTAACTTTAATGATTTATAATTATCTTTTGCCAGTGTTTCAAGTACATCCTTAGGAATAGCTTCCCCCTCAAAACAAATAGTAGTGCATTTGGATTTATCATCCAGTGTTTTAAGCATTCCACTTTGAAGAGTAATCTTTTTAATACTATGTGTAGAGTCAGCCATTTTTAATTTTATGCTTAGCGTTTACTTTTGAATCATAATCCGCCGATTCAGGTAATGTCAAGGCTGTTTCTGTCTGATACGCCATGACCTTCTTGCAGCCTGCCTGAGGCTAAATATGTTATTACCAACTTGATAGAAACTACATTTGGAAAATTTAATAATTCAACCCTGTCTTTACCATCTTTGCATTTACTACAAGCGCATCCATATCTTTTGTAGTTTGTTGATCCATGTCTCTCTTTTTAAACTCAACTGATGCATCAAGAATCACAACTCTGAATCCTCTCTTCTTGAGCACATTTTTATGTCAGAGAAAAAACATCAGAAATCTCTCAAACCATTTGCTTCACGTGCATATGATTCTGTTGATAAGATAATAAAAAATGCAAAAGAAATTGTTTTTGGATAACAGGTTCTAATTTTCAAAAGTGTTTGATAGAATATGTCTGGTATTTTCAAGCCTTTTAGTCCCTTATCTAAAACAGAACCAGGGTAAGAAAGGAGGATAGTATTTTATGGGACTATACAGGCGACCGGATTCAAAGGACTGGTCTAAACCATGACAAAGCTCAAAGAACATCATGTGGATTTTCACATTTTTTTCACGTTCAGGAAACTATTCCCACAAAACCGTTATTCTATTGAAATAAAAATCGGAGGGGTGCCAGAGTGGTTGAATGGGGCGGTCTCGAAAACCGTTGTGGAGTCACTCCACCCAGGGTTCGAATCCCTGCCCCTCCGCCAACTAAGAAAATATCTCTTTCAATGCATCTCTCAAATGTGGATAATAAAATTGAAATCCTTTCCTTAGTAATCTCTCAGGAATTACCTTCTGGCTCATAAGAATAACATCTGCTGTTTCTTTAAATAAAAATCTAAGAATAAAAGCAGGAAAAGGAATAACAATAGCTCTTTTGAACTTTCTTATAGAATTTATGAAATCCTTAAATTGTACCGGAAAAGGCGAACTTGCATTTACCGGTCCTGACAATGTTTCATCTTCAATAGTTAAATGATATATATGTATGAGATCATCCATATGAATCCATGGAAACCACTGATTGCCTGAACCAAAGATAACAGCGAAACCGAACCGAAAAGATTTCAATACTTGCTGGATAAAGCCTCCGCCCTTACCAATTACAGGAGCTGTCCTCACCTGAACTGAACGAATACCAAATTCCTCTGCTCTCCTTGCTTCTTTTTCCCACTGTATACAAAGCTCGGCTAAGAACCCTTGTCCATTTCTTGACTCTTCATTTATTTCTTCTCCTTTTCTATTACCATAATAACCCACAGCAGAGGCAGAAACAAATACTTTCGGTTTCTGAGGTAATTTTGAAATAAAATTTATGAGATTTTTATTGGCGGACACCCTGCTGTTCCATATATCCCTTTTATTCTTTTCATTCCAGAATGTAAAAATACTTTTACCGCTAAGATTTATGAGAGCATCTACACCTTCGAACCATTCCTGCTTAAACAATTCCGGTTTTAACAAGTCAGCCACGATAAACTCCATACCATGGAGAATCTTTTTTGGTTTGTGTCCTGCAAGAACGACTACCTGTAAACCCTGATTCAATAGATAGCCAGAAAGGTATGAGCCTATAAACCCAGTTCCCCCACAAATAAGAACTTTCATATTTAAATTATACCCTTAACCATCCTTTATCAAAATGATAAGGTAATAAGTCTGTATACCTCATAAACTCAATGAATCGACAGGATAATTGTATCGCAGACCCTTTCTGTTAAAGATGATATCTGGTTAACGTTCATATATCCTTCTTTGGAATCAGGATGTGGATGAATTTTCTAAGATGCCGTCATTGTATTTCTCATATTTTAGTGTATATGGATAATAATGATCATAAAACATGTATGAAAACCTAAATATCAGGCTTACTCCAATTTACTTAGTAAAATTGATCCAAAATTAAATTGCATAATCTTACCAAATTTTTTTTAAAAGTAACAGATAAAATATTCTAAAATAGCAAGTAAAAAGTCTTTAAATTTTGGTATAAGATTTGATCTTTAAATAGAAATTTATAATCGTAAATTTTAAAAATTTAATAACTAAAAATTTCTCAGTTCATTATAATACCATTATTCATTCGCGGGTTCTCCTTTATAAGGTTATTATGGAAAAAAAAGAATTGCTTTCAGAAGCAATAAATTCTTGTTCAATATATGAATTCCTTGAAGAAAAGCTCAAGCGGTATCTAAAAAAACTCACAAAGCTTGAACACTCAAACCTCTATGAGTCAGTCATATCCGAGGTTGAAAAATCATTGATCTCAATAGTTCTTAAAGAAACTGAAGGGAACCAGCTCAAGGCAGCAAAAACACTTGGAATAAATCGTAATACATTAAGATCAAAGATTAAAGCATATAAAATTAAAATATAAACTTTTTGCTATCACACCTTTTCCCTTATGTTATACTTCAATATGAATTTCAGAATTCTTAATACAGATGGTAATGCGCGGGCCTGTATCTTAGAAACAGTGAGGGGAACTATTTACACCCCTGCATTTATGCCTGTAGCAACAACAGGGACCGTAAAATCGGTTTCTACAGGTGAATTAAAGGAAATGGGTGCTGAGGTAATTTTATGTAATACTTACCATCTATATTTAAGACCAGGAATAGATACTATCTCGAGCCTCGGTGGAATTCACAGGTTCATCAACTGGGATATGCCTATTCTGACTGATAGTGGGGGTTTTCAGGTATATAGCCTTTCTGCACTTAGAAAAATAGAAGAAAATGGTGTCTATTTTAAATCACATATTGATGGTTCAATGCATTTTATAGGACCTAAAGAAGCAATAGAGATTCAATCAGTTCTTGGCTCTGATATAGCAATGGTTTTTGATGAATGCCCACCCTATCCTTCATCTTATGAATATACACTTGAGTCATTGAAAAGAACCACAGAGTGGGCAAAACAATGCAAGGAATACCATAAAAAAATAAATGATATATTTCAAATTTCTACTAACTCTATTTTATTGAAAAATAGCAAAGTAGGTTTAAACAATCCATTCAACCGAGAATCACCACAGTACCTTTTTGGAATTGTTCAAGGTGGCATATATAGAGATTTAAGGATGAAAAGCATGGAAGAACTGACACAAATAGGTTTTGATGGCTATGCAGTTGGCGGTTTGAGCGTTGGAGAACCTAAAGAAAAAATGTATGAATTGATATATTTCACTGCACCTTTTTTGCCTTTAGACAAACCAAGATATCTTATGGGAATAGGTGACCTGAGAGACGTTCTCTTTGCTGTAAAATATGGTTTCGATATGTTTGACTGTGTCATGCCCACGAGGAACGCACGGAATGGAACACTTTTTACAAGCGAGGGAAGAGTGAGCATTAAAAGAACAGAATATAAAAATGACAGTAGTCCTCTTGATCTTAATTGCGACTGTTATACGTGCAAAAATTACTCAAAAGGATACCTAAGGCACATTTTTCTATCAAGAGAGATACTCTCAATGAGACTAAATACATTACATAATCTCCACTTCTATTTTAATTTTTTCCGAAATATGAGAAAATCTATCTTAGAAAATAAATTCTCGGAGTTCGAGTTTCAGTGGGAAAAGATACTTCCTCGATAAAAGATATTTCTATTAAAGTAAGAAAAGTCCTTTTATATACCCTGTTTCTTAACTTTTTAGTTGCATCTGCAAAGATTTTCTATGGATATATAACAAACTCTGTTGCCATAATATCTGATGGATTCCATTCGTTTTTTGATGGGATATCAAATATTATTGGGCTTATAGGCACATGGATAGCTTCTCATCCTCCTGATAAGGAACATCCATATGGACATAAGAAATACGAAACATTTTTTACAGTAATCATTTCTTTTATGATATTTCTAACCTGCTTTCAAATACTAAAAAAAATCTATTTCTTCTTTACTGAAGGTTTTAAACCCGCTGTTACTTCAGTGAGTTTTACATTAATGTTTGTAACAATTGGAATAAATATATTTGTAATGCTGTACGAATCTAAGAAAGGTAAAGATTATGGTAGTTCATTTCTTATAGCAGATGCAATGCATACCAAAAGTGATATCCTTTCATCTCTCACTGTTATTATAAGTCTTTTTCTAACAAGAAAAGGTTATACCTTTGCAGACCCTCTTGTGGGAATTATAATAACCTTCCTTATAGCCAGAATTGGCTACCGTATTCTTAAAGATGCTTCGGATATACTCGTAGATACTGTATGCATAGATACTTCTGCAATAAAATACGTTGTCAATCACGTAAAGGGAGTGAAAAGTTGCCATGATATAAGAACAAGAGGTTCAATGAATTCTGTATATCTTGACCTCCATGTTATTGTTGATAGCAATCTTTCTACGCAAAAGGCACATGAAATTGCAGACAACATCGAAAAGGAGATCAAACAAGAATTTCCTGCGATTGTTGATATTATTGTGCATATAGAACCGGATTCATTGGCGCATTAAAGAATCGGCAGATACCTCTCAATCTCATAAGGGAATACCTTTATACGGTATTCATCCCACTCCACCTTCTTACTTATTATAAGTTGTTCAAAGATGTGTTCTCCAAGTGTATCTCTTAGAAGCTCACTTTCTTCTGCATGCTCTATTGCCTCAATAAGGCTCCCAGGTAACTGCTCTATCCCCATCTCCTCCTTCTCCCCCTCGGTTAAATGGTAAACATCCATCTCTACAGGCTCTGAAAGTTTGTAACCCTTATCTATTCCCCTCAAACCTGCATTCAACATACATGCAAAGGCAAGATATGGGTTACACGCTGGATCAGGTGAACGGAGCTCTACCCTCGTCGCCTTCTCCTTGCCCGGTTTATAAAGTGGTACCCTCACAAGGGTCGACCTGTTCCTCCTCGCCCAGCAGATATACACTGGTGCCTCATATCCAGGCACAAGCCTCTTGTATGAGTTTACCCATTGGTTAAGTACAAGGGTTATCTCCTTGATATGGGTTAGTATCCCAGCTATATACTTCTTCGCTATATCCGATAGATAATACTCATCCTTGGGATCAAAAAAGGCATTCCTATCCCCCTTAAATAGAGATTGGTGTGTGTGCATCCCGCTTCCATTCTGTCCAAATATCGGCTTCGGCATAAATGTGGCATACACATTGTATTGCTTTGCCACTTCCTTCACTATTACCCTGTGTGTCATAACTATGTCAGCCATCGTTAGAGCATCCTCATACCTTAGGTCTATCTCATGCTGTGAATGCGCTACCTCATGATGGGAATACTCTACCTTTATCCCCATTGATTCAAGGGCAAGGATGGTGTCCCTCCTTAAATCCTCTGCAGCATCAAGTGGATAATCAAAATAACCACCCTCATCAAGGATATCTGTGTTTCTGTCTGTCTTGAAATAAAAATATTCAAGCTCTGGACCAAGATAAAATGTGAACCCCCTCTCCCTTGCCTTCTCAAGATTTAACTTCAGAATATACCTCGGATCCCCTTTGTAGGGTGAACCATCAGGTTCATATATGTCACAGAACATCCTCGCTACCGCCCTCTCCTTTGGCCTCCATGGAAGTATCGCAAAGGTCGCAGGATCAGGCCTCGCTATCATGTCAGATTCATCTATCCTCGCAAATCCTTTGATGGATGAACCATCAAATCCAATCCCTTCATCAAAAGCATAGTTGAGTTCCTCTACAGGTATCGCAAAACTCTTCAGTTGCCCATGTATGTCACTGAACCATAGCCGAACAAACTTTACTCCATGCTCCTTTACCAGCTCCATTACTTCTTTCTTGTCTTTCGGTTTCTCCATATATCCTCCTTGAACTACTTCAATCTATTTTTATTATTGATCTAATAAAAATAATAATATCATTCTTATTAAAAAAATTCCTTATGAATATTCTTTTCTGGCCACAGTTTAAAAATTAATATTTTCTATTGACATATTAACCCTTTTATCTATAAATTTTTATAATTCTTTCAGTTGGGGTATCTATGATACTTTATCTTGTTCAACATGGGGATGCAAAAAAAGAAGAGGAAGATCCTTCAAGACCTCTTTCTGAGAAGGGTCTTAAAGATGTTAAAGCTGTTGCATCCTATATATCAAGACTAAATATTGAACTTGAAGAAATCCTTCATAGTGGAAAATTGAGAGCAAAGCAGACCGCAGAAATATTCGCCGAGAAAATGAAGATTTCTAAGGGTATTTCAGAAACAGACGGACTTGCCCCTCTTGATGATCCTGTTATATGGGCAGAAAGACTAATTAATAAAACAGACTCCACTATGCTTGTTGGACATCTTCCTCATCTCGGAAAGCTCACATCTTTACTCCTCTGTAATGATAAAGAAAAAAATCCTGTAGCCTTTAAAATGGGAGGCATTGTTTGTTTGAAAAGGTATGATAAAGGGTGGTCATTGCAATGGATGATAACACCCGAAATTTTAATTCCGTAACTTATTTCTTAGCCATCACTTTCTCTTCAAGTACCTTTAACTTTGATACCTCTCCGAGTACTATCAGTGTGTCCCCAGATTTAATAGTAGTTCGAAAAGTAGGATTGAATTTCATTTCACCGGTAGCTCTCTTTATGGCAACTATTATAATACCTAACTCTCTTCCTATACCACATTGATCCAGTGTAAGTCCTATAAGCCCGGAACCTTCTAAAATAGGTATCTCTTCTATCTGGAGATCTATATTGCCTGTTTTTGTAGCAAACTCTATAAAATCTACTACAGCGGGCTTGAGAACTGTATGGGCAATCCTTAATCCACCAATATGATATGGTGAAACAACCCTATCAGCACCAGCTCTTAGTAATTTTTGTTCTGAGCCTTCTTCCCCTGCTCTTGCAACTATGAATAGATTCGGGTTTAATTCTCTTGAACTTAAGACCACATAAAGGTTTTCTGCATCAGTAGGTAGAACCGTTATTAAACCTTTTGCCCTTTCTATTCCACACTCTTTCAGAGTTTCATCCTGAGTTGCATCACCTTCAAGGATTAGTAAATCTTCCTTTTCGCGCATAATAGGATTTTTCTCAATAGCAATAAAATTAATACCCTTGTTTTTCAATTCTTTTGCTATTATCTTTCCCATCCTACCAAAACCACAGATTATGTAGTGCTCTTTCAATTCTTTAATTCTCTTTTCCAATCTACTCCTCCCAAATAATTCTTGAAGTTCACCTTCTAAGATAAAACGAGCACCTGCACTGAGCGAATAAAGAACAGTGCCAACACCGCCTATTATAAGGAAAATAGTAAATATCCTTCCAGAAGAAGATAATCCGCTCAACTCACTATAACCAACTGTGCTGAGGGTTATTATAGTCATATATAAAGAGTCAAAAAAACTCCATCCCTCAATTAACATGTAACCTGATGTGCCTGCTAAAACAATAATAGTTACAAGTAATATAACAGGTAAAAATCTTTTCCAGAGTTTTCCCAGATATCCCTCACCTTCTTTTTATTCAAATGAATTTTATATACATTTTATCACCAGATACATTTTCCTATCCATTTTTTAACCCTTACAAAGCATTTAAGATCTAAAATAAATATGGACTTAATATTACAAAAAATTAAAGATTATATCCAAAAGGTTAAAAAAAGTAATAAAGTCCTCACGATGGGATGTTTTTATGTATATGATAGTTTTATATTATTATATTTAAGATTATGTAATCCTTGATTCCTTTTTACAAACTAAATTGGAGGAGAGCCTTTCATTACTAACACAAAAAAGGAGGCGTTATGGATAGGGAGAAGATAGATGAGGTTTTTAAAAAGGTAACAAATGGTGTTTATATAGTCACTACAAAATACGATAATAAAATAAATGGAATGACAGCTGCCTGGGTAACCAGGGTATCTTTTGTGCCCCCATTAGTTCTAATATCTATAGGGAAGACTCGTTTCAGTCATGACCTTATCAAAAATAGTGGTGTATTTGCAGTAAACATACTGAAAGAAGGACAGATAGAGATTGGAAAACACTTCGGTTTTCAATCAGGAAGAAAGGTAGATAAATTTGCTAATATCCCCTATGATACAAAAACTACAGGTTCACCTATTCTCAAGGACCTCGCAGGGTACCTGGATTGTAAGGTTGTCTCCGCCTTTGAAGCAGGCGACCACACTGTATTTTTAGGAGAAGTTCTTGATGCCTCTTTAGATAAAGGAGCAAAGCCCCTTATTTATCGGAAAGAGGAATTTTTTGGTTAACCTCTCTTAGAAACCATTTCCAAGTCCACTTGGCTGATCGGTTAAAAATGGTATTTTAAAAAAATCTGGAGTAAGTCTAATTTCAATAATAACCTTTTTACCTTTAGTCCTGTAATATATTTCGATAAGGTCATCCCTACCATACACAAAAGGACGGTATAGAGGTCTTATTTCATAACCAATGACATTTCCATTTTCATCAATGATTTTACTAAACTGTGAACGCCAGTAAGCATTGTGAAAACTAACAAACTTTTTTGCTTCTTCCAAAGCATCTTTAGCAGAAATATCTTTTTTTATCCTATAATCAAACTCTGGTGCATATGGTTCAAATTCATAATAGTCTCCTCCAACATCAAGAAAGGCGACAGTTTCAAGGTCATTAATATGCCGTCCTCCATACAGGATGAGAGAAAAAGTCCCTTTTGCTTCATTTTCAATTGCCTCTTTAGTTCTTAAAAATTTTGCGGATACCCCCTTTGCCTCAAATAAAAAAACTATTGAAATCATAATAATTAAAAGATACATACTTTTCTTCATGTAAACTACCTCTCTGATAGGTTTATCATATCTTCTAAAATATCATATTTTATTTAATAATGCATCTCATCTATAATTTTTGTTATATAAATGGCTTCATCTGACCTTTATCTAAACAAAATAGATTTTTTAAAATATCTTGATAATACTGATTGTACCCAATGTGGTGTTACTTCATGTCAGGAATTCATACTTGCCCTTAAACAAGGCTTCAGAAAACCTCGGGATTGTCCCTTTCTCAACGAAAATAAGGTATATGCCTTTGAAGTGGCACTTAATATCTCAAATTCATTACCCGAAGTACCTCTTCTCGTCCATCCGAGACCAAGTACAGTTGGAATTGTGGAATTAAATGGACCCAACCCTGACTCTTTAGTTCTTATTACCGGCAATAATGAATATACTGAAGAGATTTTGATGGCTGTCCTTGGAACAACAATATGCCCTTTTTATATTATATTTGTAGATACTGATGGAAACACTGTCGATATGGCAATGGTCTATAAGACTCTGACAGCAGAAAGAATATACAGGTCACTAAAAAATACAAGTATCAATGAAAAATCAGATAGAAAGGAATTAATTATCCCTGGTTTTGCCTCACCAATAAGAGAGGAGATTGAAATATGGACAGGTTGGAAAGTTCTAACAGGACCAATTTGCGCTGCTGAACTTCCACTCTTCCTCTCAGAAATATGGTTTCCACATAATGAGTAAAAATAATAAATGAGGTCTTATTATTTCTTTAAGATAATTACACACCTACATCCCTTATTTATTAAATCCTCAAGATCCTTGTTATTTAAATTATAATTTGACTAAGTTTCCTTCTGTCATTAAAGTAATAACGAAATTTACCCCATTAAAATCATATATTGAAGAGGAAATATATTCTCGAGTGCAAGAGAAGCTGCTGGGGTTTTATTTTATCTGGATTGAGCAGAAGAATTTTTTTATGCATCCTTATATCTCAAGTAATGAAAGTCCCGAGTTTGAGTCAAATCTCCTTTGAGCACTTATACCTTCTATCTCTATGATAATAACTTCGAGGATAAGAAATGTTTCTGAAATGTCTCTAAGACATCCTACTTTAACAATATCCCTTTTTCCAAAGGCACCATGAAAATGCACCTTAGGAACATCACCTTCCCAGAATATCGTCCCTATTCCAAGAACTTCATGACTCTCCTTTAGTTCCCTCAATATAGGTATCGGGGGTATCTCATCTCTTTCTGGACCAACAACTATCCTGCCCTCTCTAATTCCTCCAAGGAGAAAGAATATTGCATTCTCTATATCTTCTTTTTTTACAAGCTCGCTTATACTCTTGAGAATCTCTTCCCTGTCTCCGAATTTAGCAACTACTATCCTTCCTGCTTTGCCTATCTGATATTTCATAATTCCTCCATAAATCTCTTTTTAACATATTTATTTAAAACTGAAGACATCTTTTTTATATTTTCATCCTGTGGTAAGTAAGAGATTATTCTGTCTATGTATTCACGTTCTGAAAGCAACCTATAAGAAGTTTTAAAATTTAGGTCATATACCCATGACAGATGCATGATCTTGAAATCATTCATGCTTTTTAATTTAGACTGGGGAACAACCTGCCCTTTATAAATATAAGAAAGTATATCTACTGAATAATCTGATCTCTCAGGAAGTCCCAGACCTGCTGCAGATGCCCTTTCCTCTTCAGAAGAATTATAATAGTCAATAAAAACCCTCCAGATATCAAGTTTATCCGCATCACGTATCAATTCAATAAAGAATTCCATCCGTTCTTTCTCTTTTGGGGGAATTGAAAAGACATTATGGAATCTAACTGCCTTAATAATAATTTTCTTTTCATCTTCTGTAAGATTTTTGAGAATGTTTTCTTTAATTATGGTTTGAGCTCCAAGGTAACCATGATTGACGGAGAATTGATCCTTAAAGGTTTTATATTTTGCATACTGTGGGAATCTCCCTATATCATGAAAAAGGGCAATCGTTTCAGCTAATATAATTTCTTCATCGGTGAGTCCAAGATCTTTTGATATCTCAACTATATTTTCGCATACCTTAAAGGTATGTACTTCCTTAAGATAAATATTCCTTTGGTCATCAGGGTTTGTTGAATAGTAGGACCTTACAAAATTGACAAACCAATTTTTTAAAAAATCTAAATCAAATTTGGTCATATAATGTTAATTTGTATTTACTCATAATAGTCAAGATATTCTGAAATATGAGTGGTAATTTTGTCACAAAAATTAAAGCAGCCCGTCAGGTAGTTTGGTTATTTCTTTATAGGCAAAAACAGGACCATCTTTGCATACAAACTTACTGCCATGTTGACAATGACCACACTGGGCTATCCCACATTTCATCCTTCTCTCCAGGGAAACATATACTCTTGATGGGAGAAATCCTCTAAAAAAAAGACCCTTTGATACAAATAGCATCATTATTTCAGGACCACATATAAAAGCATAGGCATTTAAAGGATTTACAGTAGATTTATCTATAAATTTTGTAACCATTCCAACATCATAATTCCATTTCATATTAAGGGGAATTTCATCAACGGTCAGAAATACCTCGATATCTTTTCTCCATGTCTCAATTTCATCCATGAAAATAATATTATCAGGTGACCTTGAACCATAAATAACTGTTACTTTTCCAAAGAAATTCCTCATTTTAACTATCTCATGTATTACTGGTCTTAAGGGGGCAAGTCCAACCCCTCCTGCAACTATAAGGACATCGTTACCACTTTGCATATCTAATGGCCAATGAGTACCATATGGTCCACGAAAATGTATCTCATCACCTATCTTAAATCTTTCCAGAAACTTTGTTACCCTTCCAACTCCCTTGATTGTATGCTGGAAAATGCCATCAGTTACAGAAGAACTGAGAGATATTGGTGCTTCTCCAACACCTGGATAACCAACCATGTTGAACTGACCGGGCTTGGCTGTGTATGCAGCGTCCTTTGAAAGGAGTGTGTAAGTTTTCGTATCTGCCGTTTCTATTTTTATATCTATAATTTGTGCTTTAAAAGGGAAAAGTGGTGTTTTCAATGTAGAGGGTTCCTTTGAATCTCTTTTACCATCTCTGTTAGATCTATCTTTGTAGGACACCATGTTATACACCTGCCACATCCAACAGTCTTAATCAGACCATACTGAGATGTATAATTTAAATTATGTATTACAAACTGTCTCAGACGTGATGCCCTTCTCTGCCTGTAATTTCCTCCATGTACTTCAGCGAACTTAAAATCCTGGCAAGCATCTAACTGTCTGAACCTTCTTATTTCTTTCAGATTGATACTCATTTCATCAACAATGTCATAACAGAAACATGTGGGACAGACCATAACACAATTGGAACAAGAAAGGCATTTTTCGTCAGCAGTTAAAATCCATACTGGATGATTAAGGTTTTTAAAGAAGAGTTCATCAAGACCATTTATATCAATAGATTTTCTAAAACTCTTCAGGAGTGCTTCTTCTTTATCAGACTTAAGTTTAAATATATCAGGATATGCTTCTTTTCCCTTTATATTAAAAATCTGAGATGCTTTTAAACTTTTAAGCTCTACGAGATATTCATCACCAAGATCAGTTAAAACTATGTCATACCCTGACTGAACCTTAAGATAGGGACCTGTGCCAACAGACGAGCAGAAACAATTCTCTAATACCTTTGTGCAATTAAGTGCAATCAGAAGAGTATTTTCCCTTCTTATCTTATAGTAAGGGTCTATAAAGTCACCGAGAAAAACCCTGTCAAGATAGAGTATTGAATGTATATCACAGGGATGGATACCAACAATTATCTGTTTTTCAACTCCATATCTGATCTCCTCTATAGAGATACCTGATTCTATCCTGAATCTTAAAACATCCTCTTTTGGTTTGTAAATAAACATCTTTCCAGGAGACAACATCGTTGTAGAATAATCCATGTAGAGATCTGAAGCAGAAGATATTTCTCTGAAGGCATAATGATTCTTTTCTTTTACAGGTCCAAAAACCCTGTATTCACGCCTCAGGGTATCTATAAATTCGAAGAAAATATCTTTTTTGATTAAAAAATCAGAATTTTGGAAAGTGTTTTCCCCAGTCATACCACTTCCAGACATCTTTTGTTAACTCTTCATATTCCTGCTTGATATGTTCAAAAAGGCGTGCATTTTCTATTGCTACAGCTCCATTGCTTGCAAGTGCAGAAGTGAAATCTATCTCCATTGAAGTGAAAGAATAGGGATTGGAAGCATAAACCCTGAGAACACCTATCACTGTTCCTCTGATACTTAACGGCACTGAAAGTATTGCCATAATACCTTCTCTGGTAATTTCCTCAGGATACTGAAGTCTTCCATCCTTAGAGACGTCTGAAACAATCACAGGCTTTCCTTCCATGCATTCTTTGTCTATGGAACTTTTCTCTACTTCGACAGGACCTTTCTTTAAATATGCCTCGCTCAGACCATAAGTGGCTTTAACATCAAGATATTTTCGTTCAGTATCAAGGAGCCGTATAGACGCAGCTTTAAAACCAAAAGACTTTGCTGCATTCTCAACAATTCCTGAGAGTACCTCATTTAGAGAAAGTGTGGAGCTTATAGAACGTGACACTTCTATAAGTGTCTGCATGTGCTTCCATATCTGAGCCCTATCGACCATTATGCCACCAAGAGAAGCAAGAACCCGCAGTCTCTGAATCTCATTCTCTGTAAACTCGCGAATTTCCGAAGTATAAATCCTTATAACCCCAATAGATTTTTCCCTCACAGTAAGGGGGCAGCTCATAACAGACTTTATCCCTTCTTTTTTTGCTTCATCAAGATAAAGAACATGGGGTTCTTTCATAATATCCTTTGTGCTGATACATTCTCCTGATATTACCTTCTTATCAATTGGGTGTTCCTCTAAAGGTACAGGTCCTTTCTCAAGATATGTTTTAGGCATCCCATAAGCAGCAACTATTTGAAGAGTTCTCGTCTTCTCATCGAAAAGTCTTATTGTGCAACCTTTTACTCCCATCTGTTCTGTTACATTTTTTGCAAGAATATTGAGAGTTTTTTCAAGTTCATAAGAAGAAACAAGTTCTTCCATAAGCATACATATATCCAATAGTGGTTCCCCTTTTTTCATGTCTAAAAATTATCAGAGTGTAATAGTGATTGTCAAATTTCCTTTATATTAACTTTCATCATTCTAAGGATTATGTGTCTTTTGATTCATGAAATCTCAAAAAGATTCTTTGAATATATGCAACTGAAAATAGGAGAGAGGCAATAATGCATATAATTGATGAGAGTGAAACTGCCTTCGTTACGCCAAATGTGTCTGCCAGGATGCCGATTAGATAATTCCCAATTGGAGCAAAACCAAGGAAAACAAACGCATATACACTTACGACTCTTCCCCTTAATTCATCTGTGACAGAAAGCTGGACAAAGCTGTTTGCTGTTGCAAAAAAACTTACACTACCCCATCCTATAAATAAAAGTGCAATAATTGAAAGATAAAAGGACTTGGATATAGAGAAAATTAAAAGGAATAATGAAAAACAAATGCCTGATATAGACATTAATTGTAATTTGTTTTCGACATTACCTCTATAAGATAGGAACAATCCTGCCAGAAAAGCTCCCCCGCCTGTTGCACCAACAAGAAAACCAAATCCCTGTGGGCCCGCCTTTAGTACTTCAACAGCAAAGACAGGGAGAAGTGCAACATAAGGAAGACCAACAAGACTGAATACTGCAATCAAAAGTATTATCCTGTAAATGTCACTTTTACTAATAACAAATTTTATACCTTCAATTAGATCCTTTATAAACCCCTTTGTTTTCTCTCTTACATTACTCTTTACCTTTATCTTACTCAGGGCAAATAATATTGCAGTAAAACTCATTGCATTCAGGTAGAAGCATGCTGGGAGACCGAGATAGGCAATCGCAATTCCTGCTATTACAGGTCCGATTAAACGAGCTCCATGAAAGACAGTAGAATTTAAGGCTATTGCATTCATGAGATTTTTTTCACCTACGAGCTCAATAATGAACGATTGTCTTGCAGGTATATCAAATGCATTAACTGTCCCTAAAAAAGTTGCAAAAAAAGCAACATGCCAGACCTTAATCAGATTCATATCTGTCAATATACCAAGAAAAAAGGCTGGAATAATTGATAATGACTGTGTTAACAACAAAAGGTTTCTTTTAATGATTCTATCAGCAACAATACCACCAAAAAGAGAAAACAAAAGTATTGGCAATGATCCGAATGCAGCAATAAGACCGAGATAGAAAGGAGATTTTGTAAGGCTATATACTAGCCATCCCTGTGCAACAGATTGCATCCATGTCCCGGAGAGGGAAATTATTTGACCAAAAAAGAAAAGCCTGTATTCTCGTGACCTTAAGGCTGGAAATTTACCTGAATCTGCCATGGTCTTTATATGTTATTCTATCATTAGTTTTTATGTTAAATTTATATATGACTCACACTTATCCAAAATAATAAAGGCAATTTGGAAGGATGTGGATTAATTTTATAAGTTGTCGTCATTGTGTTTCTTCGGCATCCATCCATATTTCAGAGTATTTTGGACTGCAATAATTATGACAAAAAAAATAATAGCAGTTATTGGAGCTGGCATAGCAGATAAAACAACGTTTAAAATTGCTGAAGATGCAGGAAGACTTATTGCCAAAAAGGGAGCTCTTTTAATCTGTGGGGGTCTTGGTGGTGTTATGGAAGGTGCTTCAAAGGGTGCTCACATGGAAGGAGGAATTACTATAGGGATATTACCTCACAATCATGTAAAAGATGCGAACCCCTTTATCGATATCCCTATTGCTACAGGCTTAGGAGAAGGAAGAAATGTGGTTATAGCCAGGTCTGCAGATGCCATTATTGCGATCGGTGGAGAATATGGAACACTTTCTGAAATAGCCTTTGGTCTGAAAATGAAAAAACCAGTAATAGGAATAGATACATGGGATATAAAAGGTATTATAAAGGCAGAAAGTGCTGAAGATGCAGTAAAAAAAGCCTTTGAAATTATTTCATAGGTTTAGGGTATTAATTTTTATGAAGTCTTTTGTTTCCTTATTAATATTATTGACAATCATTACCCTTTTTGGTTGTGCACATATTGTTTCTGATGAGCTAAGACAAAAAGCTTATGGAGAACCACCAGCGTATGCATTATTCAAAGACCCTGATTCATATAAAGGAAGGATTGTCATTCTTGGAGGAGTAATTATAAGCTCAACTAACACAAAGGAAGGGACTTATATTGAAGTACTTCAGAAACCCCTTGACTATCGTGGAAGACCTGAAGATACAGATATCTCCTTTGGGAGATTCATAGTCTTATATGAAGGTTATCTCGACACCGCTGTCTATTCACAAGGACGTGAAATAACAGTAGCTGGTGAGGTTATAGGTAAAACATTTCGACCACTCAATGAGATCCAATATCCATACCTGCTTATAAAAAGCAAAGAAATTCATCTTCTGGAAGCACGCTACAATTTACCTTTACACTTTGGGATAGGTATAGGTGTATGGCATGCCTTCTGATTATTTTTCAACTATCTAACCTTGACCTATGCCTATTTAACCCTACTATCCTTATTATTGTAATCTCAGGCTTTAGCCTGCGTAAGACTAATATAATCTCATGGTCATTAGATTTCCCTTCTTGACAAAGCATATATATTTAGTGTACATATGTATATATGAAAGAGCTGACCCGGAAACAAAGAAAGGTCCTGGAATTCCTTACATCATATACCAAGAAATATGGTTATCCTCCTACCATAAGAGAAATAGGTAAACATTTTGGTTTTTTCTGGACTGCTGCAAGGGGATTTCTTAAATCCCTTGAAAAGAAAGGTTTTATAAAAGTAAATCCTACAAAATCAAGGGGAATAGAAATTATTGGCTTAAAACCAGCAGAAGCCATAAAAGCCCCTCTTTTAGGAAAAATAAGAGCAGGAAAACCGATTGTAGCAATAGAGGAGATCGAGGCACATATATTTATTGACAAATCACTATTCCCTGTAGAAAACGCCTTTGCTTTAAAGGTAACAGGGGATAGTATGATAGAGGCCGGAATAATTGAAGGAGACTTTGTAGTAGTAAAGCCGCAGAAGGTCATTGAAAACGGAGAGATAGGGGTTGTGCTCATTGGAGATGAAGCAACAGTAAAAAGGATCTTCAAGGAGAGGGAAAAGATCATACTCAAACCTGAAAACAAAATTATGAAAGCTGAAACCTATAATCCTGATGAAGTAACTATTATCGGAAAGGTAGTAGGTGTCATAAGAAAAATATAATAAATGTATGTCGGAGAAACGATAAACGTCATCGCATCTTTTGGTCTTCCTTACAAGATAAGACCTGTAAGATTCAAGTGGTCCGGAAGGCTCTTTGATGTAAAGGAAATTACCTACACGTGGAAGACAAAAGAGGGTAAGAGGAATATCTATCACTTCTCTGTAACTGATGGAAAATCTCTATACGAATTAGTTTTCGATACGGATTCACTCATCTGGAGACTCGAAAATCTTGAGGCGTAGGTATTGAAGACTATAAAGGAAGTAGGGCATGTCAAAGATAATCCTCTGTGCAGATATGGATGCATTTTTTGCCTCTGTAGAGCAGCAGACGAATCCACGTCTGAGGGGAAAACCAATAGGGGTCATTGGCTCAGGAGGAAGAACAGTCATTACAACTGCTTCATATGAAGCAAGAAAATTCGGTATCAAAACAGGCATGAACATCTATGAGGCAAAAAAGACATTTCCCTCCTTAATCTTTGTAGTAGGAGACAATGAAAAATACACCCACACCTGTAAAGAGCTTGAAGATATATATGCTCAGTTCACCCCTGATGTAGAGATTTATTCCATTGATGAGGCATTTCTCGATATAACAACTACCTACCACCTCTTTGGAGGTCCTGAAGCTATAGGTGTTGCTATCAAAAAAATGATAAAGGAAAGATTCGGTATAAATTGCACAATAGGAATTGGACATAACATTCTCATTGCAAAACTTGCCAGTGACCTCTCAAAACCTGATGGACTAAGATGGATAAAACCTGAAGAGGTAGCAGATGTATTGAAAGATCTGCCTGTAAAGGAACTATGGGGGATAGGTTCGAAGATATCAGAGAAACTTTCTATTCTGGACATAAAGACATGTGGTGAGCTCGCCAGAGCACCTGCGAGTCTTCTCAGGAACAAATTCGGTATCTATGGCGAGACACTAAAAGCAATGAGTATGGGGATATGTAACAGATCTGTTCAGATGAAACCTGAAGACGCAAAATCTATAGGCCACAGCATGACCCTACCTGAGGATATCTGGGAAAGGGAAAAGATAGAGGCTTACTTACTGATGCTCAGTGAGATGGTTGGAAGGCGGGCAAGGAAATATGGATATATGGGGAAAACAGTCTCCTTTATTATCAGGTATACTGACTTTGAAACACTCGTAAAACAGACTACCCTTTCAGATTTTACAAATAATACACATGTGATACTCCATGGGGCTTTAAAAATAATTGATAAGATAAAGTTAAAGGACAGGATAAGACTCCTCGGTGTATCCCTTTCAAGCCTTATTAAAGATCCGAAACAGATACCACTCTTGGAAGAAGAGAGAAAACGCAAATATATTCTTCAGGCTGTTGATTATATCAATGATAAATACGGCGATTTCAAGATCACATGGGGCTCCTACATAGTACAAAAAAGGAATTCCTGCGTAATCTCTCCAGCATGGAGACCATCAGGAGTCAAAAACATAAATGTAAAATGAGGTAAGTATGAGAGAATTTTTTATATTTTGTTAAAATATAAAATAAAATATAAAAGTTTTATTTTATACATAAGGAATTTCAATGGAAAATCATATAAAATGGCATAATGGGTTTGTCAACAGGGAAGATAGAAACAGATTGAATAATCACAAGAGTGGTCTTGTGTGGCTTACAGGTCTTCCATCATCTGGAAAGTCAACTATTGCACACACAGTTGAAAAAAGGCTTTTTGATAAAAGAATTAGAATATATGTACTCGATGGAGATAATATAAGACATGGATTGAATAGCAATCTTGGGTTCAGCCGTGATGATAGATATGAAAACCTCCGAAGAATCGTAGAACTCTCAAAACTAATGGTAGATGCTGGTTTAATAGTCCTTGCATCATTCGTCTCACCTTATAGAGAAGATAGAAGATATGTTAAGGAAAGATTTCACAACGATAATTTTTTAGAGATATATGTAAAATGTTCTATTGAAGAATGTGAAAAAAGAGATCCAAAAGGTAATTACAAAAAAGCAAAAGCTGGAATTATAAAGAACTATACAGGTGTTTCAGCACCCTATGAAGAACCAGAAAACCCTGATCTCATTATAGATACAGAGGAACTTGACCTTGAAAAATCGGTGCAGAAAGTTTTGAAGTTGCTTCAGGACAAAAACTTCATATTTTTGAATGATTCATAAAAAATTTCATCCCTAGGTTCGATTTTTTTGCCAGAGATGTAAAGAAGATATATATCCTTTAGATGAGACAGTAGATATAACAGTAGCCCGTAGATTTAAGAAGCGAGGGATGAGTTGGTTCAAAAAGGGTGCTAATCCTCTTTTAAGGTTGAGACTCTTAAAGCTTAACAGGGAATGGGATACATACTGGCAAGAGCGTCGAAGAGAGTTCGTTAAATGTGCTGCATGAGTGTTATCACGGAAAAGGTGATACTTACCTCAAACAGAGAAATGGTATAATTCTTAAAGAATACAACAGGTAGGAAACACGTAGTTTTGAACAAACTTATAATTCACGGTGGGAAAAGACTCAAAGGTGAGGTTGAGATAAGTGGAGCTAAGAATGCAGCACTTCCTATTATAGCAGCAACGCTCCTTACAAAAGGTTCGAGTGTTATAGTTAAAGTTCCAAATCTCAGGGATGTGATAACCATGGGGAAACTTCTTAACCATCTTGGTGCGGAGTTCTACTACGAAGACAGAAAGGCTTTTATCAATACTGAGAAGGTCAAAATATTTGAGGCGCCTTATGATTTGGTGAGAACGATGCGTGCATCGGTACTCGTTTTAGGTCCCTTGCTTGCAAAGTTCGGAAAGGCAAAGGTTTCTCTTCCAGGAGGATGTGCTATTGGCGCAAGACCCATCAACCTTCATCTGATGGGTTTAGAAAAAATGGGTGCAAAGATAGAACTTCAGTCAGGATATGTTGTTGCAAATGCAAGGAGGTTGAAAGGAACATCAATATACTTTGATATTCCTACTGTCACAGGCACCGAAAACCTTATGATGGCTGCAACACTTGCAAAAGGCACTACTCTACTCGAGAATGCTGCAAGAGAACCTGAGGTAGTAGATCTTGCAAATGCACTTATTTCAATGGGTGCAAAAATAAGAGGTGCAGGAAATAGTATTATAGAGATTGAAGGAGTGGATGGATTAAAACCCGTGGAATATTCTGTAATTCCTGATAGAATTGAAGCAGGAACCTTTATGACATTTGCTGGTGTTACTGGAGGTGATATTTTTATTAAGGGGTGCAGACCTGATCATCTTGATGCCCTGATTATAAAATTGAAAGAGGCAGGACTTATTTTTGAACAGAAACCAGAAGGAATAAAAGTAATTGGTCCCTCAAGACCAAAGGCTACAGATGTAAAGACAATGCCTTATCCTGGTTTTCCGACAGACATGCAAGCCCAATTTATGACTTTAATGAGTATTGCTGAAGGAACAAGTGTGATTAAGGAGACAGTTTTTGAAAATAGATTTATGCATGTTGCAGAGCTTAGAAGGATGGGAGCTGATATTATAGTAGAAGGAAGCACTGCAACAGTAAAAGGGATTTCAAGGCTCAGGGGAGCACCATTAATGGCAACTGATTTAAGGGCAAGTGCCTCTCTTATTGTAGCAGCTCTTGCTGCTGAAGGGGAGACCGTTATTCACAGGATTTATCATCTTGAGAGAGGATATGAAAGAATAGAAGAAAAGTTGCTTGGAATCGGAGCTAATATCAAAAAGGTTAAGGAGCAATAGCAGATTTAAGCCCATATACAAGAAGTGCCATCTTTTTAAAATCAAGTGTATCCGCTTCATCTCCTGGGGTATGGTAATGGGGGTTTCTATAAAAAGCGGTATCCGTTATCATAAAAGCCCGATAGCCAAAATCCCAGAATGAAGAATGGTCAGAGAAATCTACTCCGGGGACGAGTGAGATAGTATTAAGTGACTCTACAGGCAAACTGTTTGTCTTTTGAAATGCATTTTTTACCTTCATCGTAAATGGCTTAGATGATAGATTTCCAACAAAGGCTATAAAATCACCTTTGTCTGGATAAAACCATTTAAATATATGAAGAGGATAATATTGACAACCTTTTTTATTGCAATAATAGCCGATCATCTCGAGTGATATCATTCCTTCGATCTTTATTTTTTCTTTCGAGAGGCTGTCAGCATAGATATAACTGCCCATATGTCGTGTTTTAAACAAAGGAGGTTCTTCAAGTGTAAAAGCCACAAAATATATAGTCTTTGAAGATGGTTCAAGTATATTAAGTCTTGCAAGTTCAAGTAGTCCTGCTACCCCACTTGCATTATCATCAGCACCCGGTGTTTTAGGTACTGTATCATAATGAGCTCCTATAACAAGGATTTCTGAGTCTTTGTGGCCTCTCAATTCTCCGATTATGTTATGATATGAGCTCCCCATGTATTTAAATGATTGCCTCTTAACATTACAGCCAATAGAAAACATTTTTTCTTCTATATGGTCGGCAGTTCTATCAAGTTCATTTAAATCTCTATAACTTCTTGGACCTATTTCTTCTGAGAGAAAACGGACTTCTTCTTCAAGATTTACTTCAATCTCTTTTAAGATATCTATTTTGTGATTAAATTGAGAATCGAATTGCATTGTATCCTCAATCATGATTTTCTACTTCATTCAGGAATAGACAAGCAGGTTATCTTATGTATGCCTCTGTAACATACCTTCTCATCATCCTGTGGCTATTAAAATAGTATGCATTTTTCCCAATAGCATTCTGCATCATCCTTATCCAGGCAAACCTATCATTATAAAAAAGAGGTATTATGATATATTCAAGTTTATTGTAAAGGTCATCGGCATCTCTTGTATCCATATTTTCTATAAGTTTTGTTTCTGTCGGAGGAGGACCTATAGACCAGCCAGTAAAGCCCTCTATATGCCCTTCTATCCACCAGCCATCAAGAACACTGAAGTTCAATACTCCATTATGAGCTGCCTTCATACCGCTGGTTCCTGATGCCTCCCTCGGTCTTAACGGAGTGTTAAGCCATATGTCAACACCTGAGACAAGTTTCAAAGCAATTTCCATATCATAGTTTTTCAAGTATGCCATCTTAATCTTATCCTTGAGTATCTCTTTAAAAGAAAATATAAGCTCTATCAACTTTTTCCCCTGTAAATCTTTTGGATGTGCCTTACCTGCATAGACTATCTGGAGTTTTCCGGTTCCTATTCTCTCAAGTCTTTCGATATTGCTGAAAAGGAGGTCAAGTCTCTTATAGGCAGTTGCCCTCCTTGCAAATCCTATTGTGAGGATTTCAGGATTAAACCGGACACCTGTTTCATCTTTTATATAATCGCAGAGTTTTCTTTTTGCTTCCATGTGTGCATTCCATATCTCTTCATCAGGAATACGTCCGACCCTGACGAACAATTCCGGTTCATTTGCCCATCCAGGAAGATATTTATCATAGATTCTTTTAAAACTGTCACAGGTCCATGTATAAGAATGAACACCATTTGTAATTGCAGCAATCTCATATCCTGGGAACATATTACGTGAGACCTCCATATGTTTCTTAGCAACTCCGTTTATATATTCACTGAGATTAAGTCCGAGAAGGGTCATATTGAGGTACTCACTCCCCCCAAGTTCTTTCAAGACGTCAAATGGTATCAACTCTCCCATAATACTTTTTATCAAATCATAAGGAAATTTATCATGACCTGCTTCTATAGGTGTGTGTGTTGTGAATACACAGAGGTCCTTTATTCTCTCTTTATCCCAGACAAGTTTCTCGTCCCAGACATCTTCAATAGGACGTTTATATATATTCAAAAGTTCTATCGTTAGGAGACTCGAGTGTCCTTCATTCATATGATATTTTTTAATCTCAAAACCAAGTTCATGGAGCATTCTCACACCACCAATTCCAAGGACGATCTCCTGTTTAAGTCTGTATGCAAGGTCCCCTCCATAAAGGTAAGAGGTTATTTCCCTATCCTCATAAGTATTTTCTTCTACGTCTGTATCGAGAAATAATACAGGTATAATTCCTCCTGTAAGACTTATTACTTTATTAAGCCATGCCTTTACAGCGACATCTCTACCCTCTATCTGGACAAATATCTTTGTAGGAAGTAATGTCATGTATTGTGATGGATCCCAGTAATCAGGCAATTCTATCTGTCCTCCTTTTTTATCGAGTTCCTGTCTGAAATAACCCTTTTTACTGACGAGTGTAACAGCTATCATAGGTAATTTTAGGTCAGCACCTGACCTTATTGTGTCACCTGCAAGTACACCAAGTCCTCCGCTGTAAGTAGGGATATTATTCTGAATCCCAATCTCCATGGAAAAATAGGCAATCCTTGGTTCTTTTGTAAGTTTAAAAATCTCAGAACATATTGGTTCCATAAATAACTATTTTAACTTAAATCGAGATGGTAGCAACAAATTTTTTAATGTTACTCATATTCCCCTGAATGAGGTATAATATGAACCGTGATAAGGAATACCTTCATAATTCTTGAGGGTATAGGCAACAAGTTGGAAAAAAGGTTGTGGAGAGAAGGTATTCTCACTTGGAACCATTTCCTTGATTCAAACCACCTCACTTTTATAAGTCCTCAGAGAAAAGGAGTTTTTGATAGGATATTATTTTCAGCCTATACAGAACTTAATGAAGGGAACTCAACCTATTTTGTTAATACTCTTAAAAGGAATGAACACTGGAGGCTTTATGATGTATTCAAAGGTAATGCTGTATGTCTCGATATAGAGACAAATGGTCTTCCTCCTGAAAGAGGTGGTTATGTTACAGTTGTTGGTATGTATGATGGAAACACATATAGATGTTTTATAAGAGGTGAAAACCTCAATGTAGGTGCAATAAATAAAGAGCTATCAAAATATAAATATTTGATTACCTTTTATGGCTCTGTTTTTGATTTACCTTTTCTTAAGACTTGCTTCCGGAATTTAATGATTGATATACCACATTTTGATCTTTGTTTTGGAGCAAGGAGAACAGGTTTAAAAGGTGGCTTAAAAAAACTTGAGCAACACTTTGATATACAAAGAGAAGATAAGGTTAACGGAATGGACGGTTATGATGCTGTTCTTTTATGGCAGGAGGCAGAAAAAGGAAACAGTAAAGCACTTGATTTGCTAATTCTTTACAATAAAGAAGATACAGTGAATCTTTTCAGAATTGCAGAAAGTATTTACACAAGGCTCAAGAAGCTAACAGGAATAGAGGCGTATGAAAAAATTTGCTATAACGATGGGAGACCCCGGGGGGGTTGGACCAGAGATAATTGTTAAAGCCCTCAACTCTTTTTTAGATAAAGAGTTCAATTCTTCGATTGTTGTCGTTGGAGACAGTATCTTTCTTGAAGAGTCCATGCAGTTTCTTAAAAGACCTTTAAATTTTGAGATTTTTAAATCATCAGAAAGACCTGATTTAAACTCTGATAGTAAAACCGTCAAATTGATTGATGTTGGGGTGATTAAAAAATTCAAAAAGTCTGCATTGGGCAAACCTACTGTGGAGGGGGGTAAAGCGTCTGTTTTTTATATCAAGAAGGCTGTAGAGCTGGCATTAAAAAGAATGGTTGATGGTATTATCACAGCACCTATATCAAAGAAATCATGGAAGATGGCAGGTTTTAAATGGCCTGGGCATACTGAAATGCTTGTTGAATTAACACGTACAAAAGAATATGCCATGATGCTTGTAAGCGATTCTATTAAGATTATTCTTGTCACAATCCATTCGCCATTAAAAAAAGTTCCTTCATTAATTAAAAAAGACAGGATTTTGAGAACTATTCGTCTTTCAAAGAAGGCATCTTACATGCTCGGGATTGAGAAGCCTAAAATTGCAGTTGCAGGACTTAACCCACATGCAGGGGAGGAGGGATTATTTGGCGATGAAGAGATAAAGGAGATAATCCCATCTGTTAAGAAGGCACAGAAAGAAGGTATTCCTGTGTCAGGTCCTTATCCACCTGATTCTCTTTTCCATAAGGCATATAATGGTGAATTTGATATAGTTGTATGTATGTATCATGACCAAGGCTTGATTCCTTTAAAGATGGTTTCTTTTGACAGAGGTGTGAATGTAACAGTAGGACTCCCATTTGTCCGAACATCTCCGGATCATGGAACGGCATATGATATTGCGTGGAAAGGGATTGCAGATCCATCGAGCATGATAGAGGCAATAAAATTGGCATCAATTATTAAGGTTCATAATTGACATAAAAATTTTATTGCGTTACCCTATAAAAAGTTTAGGGCGGCATAGATTAGGAAACATGAGTCTTCAACTCGTTGAAGCCTTTTATCATATATGAGAGAAAAAGTACTTAAGGCATTTGAGGAAAGTATAGAGGTAAAAAAGAAATTTGCAGAAGGCAATGTTGATGCTATTATTGAAGCTGCTAAAGTTATTGCTGATGCCTTTAATAAAGGCAAAAAGTTGATTCTTTTTGGTAATGGAGGTAGCGCAGCCGATGCATCCCACATCGCAGCAGAATTTGTTAATAAATTTCAGAAAGAGCGTCCAAGTCTTCCAGCAATATCACTCAATACAGATATGGCAGTGATCACATCTATTGCAAATGATTATGACTTTTCTGAAGTCTTTGCCAAGCAACTAAAATCGCTTTCAAATGAAGGAGATGTTGTTATTGCGATCAGTACGAGTGGGAATTCTCCTAATGTGTTGAAGGCAATGGATGTTGCAAAAAGGAAGAGATTGACAACCATTGCATTTACCGGATTAAAAGGGGACAAGCTTGCATCAAAAGCCAATTTTTCATTTATTGTTCCGTCTGATAAAACCCCGCATATTCAGGAGACACATATAACTCTCGGTCATATCCTCTGCCGAATGGTGGAGGAAATAATTTTTGAAGTACCAAGGAAAAAATAGTATCCTTTCTAAAAGTAAGGCACCTGTCCTATGTGGTGAAGTTCGCATTCTCGGCATAGACCCTGGAAGTATCACAGGTTATGGAATTATAGATACAAATTTTAATCAAAAACAAACTATTATTAAGACATCTGGATTAAAAGGTATACAAAACTCTAATAAGCTACAGCGTATGCCTAATGATTGTATTTATGTTGCATCTGGAAGTATAGACTTGTCTTTCAAGAAACCATTCCACTTGAGGTTAAAAAATCTTTATAATTCACTTATAGATATCATTAAAGAGTATAGTCCTCATGAAGTTGTAGTGGAAAAGGTCTTTTTTTCTAAGAGTGTAAAATCAGCCTTGAATCTTGGACAGATAAGAGGCGTAGTATTGCTTGCTGCTTCATCACAGAATCTCAATATATATGAATATAGTGCACTTGAGGTTAAAAAGGCTATCACGGGTTATGGAAGGGCTGAAAAAAGACAGGTTCAGGAGATGGTTAAGAGGATTTTGTTTCCCAATTTTAACACACATGTATTGAGTTTTGTTTTAAATGAAGATGCCTCTGATGCCCTTGCCCTTACTATATGCCATATGAATACTATTAGATTAGAAAAAGCCTATAAGATGGCAAGCATGCAATATAAGTGAATTAGAGATTAGTGAAGTGTGTCTAAATCACTCTATTGAGATGGGTTTATGATCGGCTCATTGAGAGGAAAAATTATATTAAAAAAGCCTGATTCGGTGATTATCGAGGTTAATGGTGTAGGTTATCAGGTAAATGTTCCTTTCAGTATTCTTTCGAACCTTCCAGAAGAAGGTAAGGAAGTTTTCCTATATGTCTATACTCATATACGTGAAGATGTTCTCCAGCTTTATGGTTTTACAACCGAAGATGAGAAAAAGGTCTTCCTAACCCTTCTTGGCATTACAGGTATCGGACCTAAGATGGCTCTTAATATACTTTCGGGAATTTCTCACAATGACCTCCTTCATGCGATAGAGGAAGAAGATCTTGCAATGTTGTGCAGGATCCCAGGTCTTGGCAAGAAAACTGCCCATAGGTTGATTCTTGAACTTAGGGAAAAGCTCCCTGCAAGGATTATGAAAGACAGGGTGTTTGAAGATGCACTATCGGCTCTTATAAATCTTGGATATAAAAAATCGATTGCTCAGGAGTCCCTTGAGAAAGCATATAGAAATCTGGAAGCAGGTGGACACAATGATATTGAGAAACTACTTAAGGAGTCATTAAAATATTTAACAATCGATCAAGATTGATAGGATATCAGACATGTCCATAATAAAAGATACAATATGGCTGGATACCTCATAAACACAATGAATAGACAGGATAATTGTATGACAGACCTCTTTCTGTTAAAGTATGATATCAGGATTACGCTTATATATCCTTTCTGGGAAGAGGATGTGGATTAATTTTATGAGGTCGTCATTGTGTTTCTTCGACATCCAGCCATATTTCAGAATATCTTGGAAGAAATGATAGGTAATGTAAATGAAGAAAACAGATAATCATACCAGACGATCAGAAAAAAGTTTTGTAGTAAATAGAACAATTAATCCAGTTGTTTCTCAGGAAGAGTTCGCTTATGAAATGACTTTAAGACCGAGGTCATTTGATGAGTTTATTGGACAGGATAAGATTAAGGATAATCTAAAGATATTTATAGAGGCTGCAGAGAAAAGAAAAGATCCTCTTGACCATGTGCTTTTCTGTGGACCACCAGGTCTTGGAAAGACAACCCTTGCACATATAATAGCTACTGAGTTAAAGGTTAATATAAAGACGACGTCAGGACCGGTATTAGAAAGACCCGGTGACCTTGCTGCGATCCTTACAAATCTTTCTGAACTCGATATCCTGTTTATAGATGAGATTCATAGGTTACCAAGAATAGTTGAAGAAATTCTTTATCCTGCAATGGAGGATTATCAACTTGACATTATTATAGGACAAGGTCCAAGTGCAAGGACACTTAAGTTGAATCTACCTAAATTTACACTGATTGGTGCTACTACGAGGACAGGATTACTTACATCTCCTTTAAGAGAACGTTTTGGTGTGATAAGCAGGCTTGAATTCTATTCTCCTGAGGAGCTTAAAAATATTGTTTTGCGTTCATCCATGATACTCAAGACAGATATTGATGATGATGCTGCCTTTGAAATAGCACGGCGTTCAAGAGGAACTCCAAGAATAGCAAACAGGCTTTTACGCCGAATAAGGGACTTTGCACAGGTCAAAGGTGATGGAAGGATTGACCTTAAAATAACAAAGAGCTCCCTCCTTTCACTCGATGTAGACGAGAAGGGTCTTGATGAGATGGATAGAAGACTCCTTCTTACAATAATCGAAAAATACAATGGTGGTCCTGTTGGAATTGAAACGTTAGCAGCCTCTTTGAGAGAAGATAAAGAGACTTTAGAAGATGTATATGAGCCCTTTTTATTACAGGAGGGTTTACTTGATAGAACACCTCGTGGCAGACTTGCAACAAAGATTGCCTATCAACACTTCAGAATGGATACTCCTAAGGGGCTGTTTTGAAGCTAAAAAATATGAAGCTCCTGATGCACATATGTTGTGCCAACTGTTATTTATATCCATTTCAGACACTGGTTTCAAAGGGCATTGATGCAAAGGGTCTGTGGTTCAATCCAAACATTCATCCATATACAGAATATCAGATACGTCTTGATGCTCTACATAAGCTTCAAAATTTATGGAATCTGGACATCGAGTATATTGACCATTATGGACTAAAGGAATTCATTAGGGCTGTTGTAAATAAAGAAAAATATGGTGAGAGATGTTATTTCTGCTATTTAATGAGGCTTGAGGAAACAGCTAAGATAGCAAAAAAGATGGGGCTTGATGGTTTCACAACAACTCTTCTTGCAAGCCCTCATCAGAATTTTGATATGATAGTAAAGTTAGGTAAAGAAATGGGAAGGAAATATTCAGTTCCTTTTTATTTAGAAGATTTCAGGGAAGGATGGAAAACAGGCATTAGCATGTCAAAAGAACTCAGACTTTACAGGCAGAAGTACTGCGGATGCATATATTCGGAGATGGAACGATATTTAAAAAAGCAAAAAGCAAAGGGCTAAGAGCTTAGAGCTTTATTATGGCTGATGGAATTCAATATATAGGCAAATTTCTTTTACTCCTTGGTCTTGTTGTTGCAGCAATAGGGGGATTACTTCTTCTCTCGGGTAAGATTCCATGGATAGGGAGGCTTCCCGGAGATATCCTGATACAGAAGAAAAATTTTACTTTCTATTTTCCACTGGCTACAAGTATCCTTTTAAGTTTGATACTGACTTTGCTTTTCTGGATCTTAGGAAGAAGATGATATGAGTAATGAGCAAAGAGCTAAGAGCAAAGAGTGTATAGTTAAGAACTCTATGTGCTATGCACTACGCTCTATGCTAATCGCCCTATGCTCTATGCTTTATGTTCTATGCTCCCTGCTCTATGCTTTGCCACTGTTTGCTTCAGAGACTATCAAGGTGCTTATTTTGAATGAGATATATTCTTCTATTCCTCAAAAAGATGAAAAGATTGAAAAGTTAGGAAATGTTAAAGGGGATCTTCTTGTTACAGGATCAAGATATAGCGGAAACATAGAAATATGGAAAGGAAAAGGGGGTTTGTATCTTATAAATGAGCTTCCCATCGAAGATTATGTTAAAGAGGTTGTGATGTCCGAAGTTGGTTCAAACTGGGAGATGGAAGCACTTAAAGCCCAAGCAGTTTTATCTCGGACATATGCTATAAAACAGAAAAAATTAAATGGAAATTCACTTTTCCATATTACATCTTCAGTCATCCATCAAGCTTACAAGGGTAATAATTCGGATGCAAGAGTAGCTTATGCAGTAGAAGAGACTAAAGGTGAAATCCTTACATATAATGGTATTCCCATAGAACCTTTTTATCACTCGACATGTGGAGGCGTTACAGAAGACCCTGAAGAGGTCTTTGGCAAAAGTTTTCCTTACTTGAGGTCTGTTGAATCGAATTGTGAGATATCTCCATTCTGGGTATGGAGCAGAAAGATATCCGTATCTGAGATAGAAGACGCTCTTAATATCCCGAATATTAAAGAAATAGTAATAAAATCTTATACATCAACAAAGAGGGTTAAGGAGTTAAACATAATTCATGGCTCAGGGACAACAACAATTAAGGCAACTGATCTGAGAAAGGCTTTAGGCTGGAACCTTCTTCCAAGCACATTTTTCACTATTTTGCATGAAGGGGATTCAATTCTTTTTGAAGGCAGGGGTTATGGTCATGGAGTTGGTCTCTGCCAGTGGAGCGCACTTCAGATGGCTCGAGAAGGTAAAAATTATAGAGAAATACTCTCTTTTTTCTTTCCTCGCACAACCATTGAACTTTATGAGGGTCGCTGATTTCGATTTTTGTCTTCCACAAGGGCTAATAGCCAAAAGACCATTAAAAAAGCGGGATAGTTCCAGATTGCTTGTTCTTCACAGAGATGGTCAGATTGAGCACAAAAAGTTCTTTAACCTTCCTGAATACATTAATCCAGGCGACATGCTTCTCTTAAATAACACAAAGGTTTTCCCTGCAAGGCTTAAAGGGCTTAAAAAAACTGGTGGTAGCCTTGATATACTCCTTATAAAAGAGAATGAAGAAAATGTCTGGGAGATAATTTCTAAGGGTAAATATACAGGTGTTTTAGAAATTTCTGAAGAACTTAAAGCAGAAATATATGTTGGGAGAGTTGCAAAGTTTATATGTTCAGGGAGTCTAAGGGATATTATTTGGAAATATGGAAATATGCCTCTTCCGCCTTATATCAAACGCTCTCCTGATGAAAAGGATAAAAAAAGTTACCAGACAGTGTATGCAAAGGAAGAGGGATCTATTGCTGCTCCCACTGCTGGTCTGCATTTCACAGAGGAATTGCTCAAAACCTTAAATTCAATGGGGGTACTGATAAGAGAGGTTACTCTCTCTGTGGGAATTGGAACGTTTATGCCTATCAGAACAACACATGTTGAAGAACATGTTATGAAAGAGGAATCATTCAAGATAGAAAGGTCTCTAATTTCTGAAATAAGTGAGGTGAAAAACTCTGGTAAAAGCATTTTTTCAGTAGGGACTACTACAACAAGGGCAATAGAAGGATACATGAGTGGGAACTGGTCATTAGGTATAGAAAAGGAGCCAGACAATGGTTCAATACACGGTTTTACCAACCTATTTATCTATCCTGGGTACAAATTTAAGGCTGTTGACTCTCTTATAACAAATTTTCATCTTCCAAAATCAACACCCCTTATGTTAGTTGCAGCCTTTTGTGGATGGAAAAAGTTGAAAAAATCATATGAAGAGGCTATTTCTTCAAAATATAGATTTTTTTCTTATGGCGATGCTATGCTAATTTTATGAAAAAGATAGATTTAAGGGATAAACCTTCGGCTTTTGTCATTGGTAGAGGTCTAATAATTGCGGTCGTGCTTTTTACTTCCTCACTCAGTTTTATTCTCGGCTATTTTGTTGGCAGAACAACTACAAAGGAAACTCAGACCATAAGATTTTTAGGTAAAGATTCAAAGGGTATTAGCAAATCACCCATACAAGTTGCACCTTTACGAAAAGATCAGTCACAAAATGTTGTCAGTTCTTCTGATAAAGAAGAGACCATGCAAGATAAGAACCTTTGGGACTCTAAAAAACCCTTGACAGTTGATCAACAGTCCTTAAAATCAACCAAGATTGTATATACAGTCCAGTTAGGGGCATTTAAGAATCCTCTGGATGCAGAAACACTTAAAGTTAAATTTGATAAAAAGGGTTTTAAGGCTTTTGTAATTGATTCAAATTCAAAAAATGGTGAGAGACTTTATAAGGTGTGGGTAGGAGAATTTGCTACCAGAAAAGAAGCAGAGGAAGTATCTTTAAAAATAAAAAAGACCGAGGGTTTACAGCCATTCGTTACATTTAAAAAGGAGAATGAAATACGGCAACCTTAGAGATTGAGCTTGATAGTGAAAAAGAATACAGTCTGATTTACAGCGGTCTTGAAAAGAACCTTAAGGTATTAGAAGAGACACTTGGTATCTCAGCATCACACAGAGGCAACAAGATATTTCTTAAAGGAGATGAAAGTTCTGTTAGTAAGGCTGAAAGACTTATTCAGGATATTCGAAATATATGTTCAGATGGTTATATACTTACGCCTGATGAGATACGTTATGCAATAAAGTCTGCCCCAGAAGGCAAGCACATTTCATTGAAAGACCTTTTTCTGAACAGTATTCCTGTATCCTCAAAAAAAAGGTTTATCATACCGAAAACAGAAACCCAGAGGAGATATATTGATGCTATTAAAAACTTTGACATGGTCATTGGTATAGGACCAGCCGGTACAGGAAAGACATATCTTGCAATGGCAATGGCTATAAATGCACTTTTGAAAAAACAGATAAGCAGAATTGTTCTTGCAAGACCTGCAGTTGAAGCTGGGGAAAAACTCGGCTATCTTCCCGGAGATATTTATGAAAAAGTCCATCCTTACCTCAGACCTTTATACGATGCGCTTTTTGATATGATGGAGGCAGAAAAGGTGAGTCGTCTTGTAGAGAGAGGTGTTATAGAAATAGCCCCTCTTGCTTATATGAGGGGAAGGACTCTAAATGATTCATTCATAATACTTGATGAGGCACAAAATACAACATCAGAACAGATGAAGATGTATCTTACAAGATTAGGATTCAATTCAAAGACTGTAATAACAGGGGATGTTACACAGATTGATCTTCCCATAGGGAGAGTATCAGGCTTAATAGAGGCAGAGAAAATATTGAAGGGTATCGAAGGAATTGAGATTATATATTTCTCTGAAAAAGATGTTGTAAGACATAAACTCGTTCAAGAGATTATCAAGGCATATGAAAGGTACGAAAAACGGGATCATCAAGAATAATATAAAGAGAAGACCCTCTTTATCTAAACCTCAGACTTTTTTAAGCTTGGGAAGACAGGATATATCCCGAGTGCCAATTCTCCTTTTAACCGCTTTTATTTCTGCACTTGCAATACAGAGCAGGATAAGTATTGAACAACTCTTTGGCGGATTTCTTATAACAAGTGTATTACTTTTTATACTTTACAAGGATATCATGCGGTATAAGCCTGCTTATATAAATAATTACAATATGTTGATACTACTTTGCTTTTTGCTTGTTTTTAATCTCTTGATAGGAAGGCTTTTCAACTATCTACTTTATAGTCTTTCAAAAGGAACAGGATTTGTCTCACTTGAAGGTGCTATTTTTGGTATGCCTTTGCCTGCAGGAGCAATGCTTGTTACACTTCTTTTTGATTTTCATACTGCCATAACCTTTTCTTTTACAATGAGCTTACTGACCGGACTATGGCTTCAAGATGCATCCTATATTATCTATGCATTTGTTGGAAGTTTAACTGCAGCCTTCAGTGTTATAAGATGTAAAAAGAGGTCAGCCCTTATCTGGGGTGGGCTTTATATAGTTTTAGTCAACATTACTACTCTGATTATTATTTTATTATTTGAAGGGGATCTTTTTACTACCAAGACCTTATCATCTATGTCTTTTGCTATGATAGCAGGTGTAAGTGTTTCAGCCATTGTATCTCTTTTACTACCACTTTTAGAGTATACCTTTAAAATTACCACAGATATAAGTCTTCTGGAACTTCTTGATTTAAATCAACCTATAATTAGAAACCTTATGATTACAGTTCCTGGAACCTACCATCATAGTGTAATTGTAGGAAGTCTTGCAGAATCAGCAGCTGAAGCAGTTGGGGTGAATCCTTTACTTGCAAGAGTAAGCTCATATTACCATGATATCGGCAAAGTTAAAATGCCAGAATATTTCATAGAAAATCAGGTTGTTACAGAAAGCAAACATGACAGTTTAACACCACATATGAGTAGTATGATAATAGTAAATCATATAAAGGAAGGTGTTGAAATCGCAAAAGAAAACAAAATTCCACAGCCAATAATTGATATAATACAACAACATCATGGCACGTCCCTTATGTCATATTTCTATCAGAAGGCAAAAGAACAAAAAACAGATATCCTTCCTTCAGAAAGTGATTACAGATATCCAGGTCCCAAACCTCAAACCCGAGTAGCTGCACTTATAATGATGGCAGATGCTGTTGAAGCTGCATCAAGGGTTCTAACAGACCCCACACCTGCAAGGATCTCTTCTCTTGTTGACAGGATAATAAATCATATCTTTCTTGATGGTCAACTTGATGAATGTGAACTTACTCTTAAGGATATCCACGAAATAAAAAGGTGTTTCACATATATACTTACAGGCATATTCCATAAAAGGATCGATTATCCGGGTTTTGATTTTACCGATGAAGGTATATATAGAGAACAGACAAAGGTCGATAAAGTTAAATCAGCAGAAAAAAATAAATCTCATAAAGAAGGCACTCAAGTTCCTCGGTCTCAAAGAAGCTGAAGTAAGTATATTATTTGTAAATGATAGTAGAATGAAGAAGCTGAATAATACTTACCGAGGAATGGATATGGTAACAGATGTTCTCTCTTTTCCACAACTTGGTACAAAAGAGCTAAAGTACATCAGTAAAAAAGTAACTTCAAAGCCTTCAAATTTTCAGTCTTTATACCTCTCTCTTGGTGACATCGTTATCAATCTACAAAGTGCTAAGAGACAGGCAGTCGAGCATGGGTTGTCTCTTGATGAAGAAATTAATAGACTTATAATCCATGGACTTCTCCATCTTCTTGGATATGATCATGAAAAGAACAGTTATCAGAAAAAGAAAATGGAATTGAAAGAGAAAGAGCTATTTGATGCTTTAACTTTTCTTTGTAGGAGGAAAGCCGGGACTTGTCATTTTTTTAGGGTCTAAAATCTTGTCTACTTCTTTTTTTGAAAGATAGCCCATTTCAACAACAATCTCCTTCATCGTCCTTTTTTCTTTTAGAGCTTTCTTTATAACCTCAGCCGTTTTATCATATCCGATTATTGGATTAAGGGCTGTAGCAATCATAGGATTCCTCTCGGTCAGCTCAGATATATGTTTTTCATTAACATCTAAGCCATCAATCACCTTTTTTGCCATCAAGTTAGCTCCATTGGAAAGAATAGTGATTGATTGAATAATGTTATGTGCTATTACAGGGAGCATCACATTTAGCTGAAATTCTCCCATTAAATTTGATATTGAAATAACAGTATCATTTCCGATTACCTGTACACACGCCATTCTTATAGCCTCGAGTATGACAGGATTCACTTTACCCGGCATTATTGATGAACCAGGCTGAATGGAAGGTATAGTTATCTCAGAAAGACCTGCTATTGGGCCGCTGTTCATCCACCTTATATCATTGGCGATTTTTAAGAGGCTTGTTGCTAATGTCTTTAGATGTCCTGATAGTTCTGTGACTGTATCCATGGTCGACTGGGCTTGAAAATGATTTCTGGATTCCCTGAATTTTATATTGGTCATCTCTGACAAAACTCTTGATACCCTTTTGCCAAATTCAGGATGTGTTGTAAAACCTGTGCCTACCGCAGTTCCTCCAATGGCAAGTTCTGAAAGTCTTGAGAGAATATCCTGAATTCTTTCAATAGAAAGTTCTATTTGTGTTGCCCACCCTGACATTTCTTGTTTTATAGTTAGAGGCATCGCATCCATTAGATGGGTTCTTCCTGTCTTTACTATAGATTTAAAATCAGATGACCTTTCTTCTATTTTTTTACGAAGTAATCTAAGCGATATAATAAGAGATTCTTTTATCAGTATATGTGCAGAGATATGTATTGCAGATGGTATTACATCATTTGTAGATTGGCCTTTGTTTACATGGTCATTAGGATGGACAGGGTATTTGCTATCTTTATGCCCTTTTAATATCTCATTAGCACGTGTCGCTATTACCTCATTTACATTCATATTTGTAGATGTTCCTGATCCTGTCTGAAATATGTCGAGAGGGAATTGGTCAGAAAATCTTCCTTCTATGATTTCACTGCATGATTGAATAATGGCGTCTGAAATATTTTTATCCAGTATATCAAGTTCGGAATTTACCTTTGCACAGGCGAGTTTAATATATGCGATAGAGCGAATAAAAACATCTGGAAATCTTATTCCACTAATGGGAAAATTCTCAATTGCCCTCTGTGTTTGAGCACCCCAATAAGCATTAATTGGGACTTTTACTTCTCCAAGAAAATCTTTCTCAATCCTGTATTTTTCCATGTTTTCTTCAAAATCCTAAAATTAAATTAGGGCATTGTTACAGCAATCTCATATGTACCTATTGAAACTTTTCCCATCAGACCTTTTGCCCACAAAAGATCTGTTGTCTTTACCTTCATGTCTTTTGGAACCATAAGGATAAGCTTTACTCCGAGATCTGAGAATGTTTTCCATCTTTCAGCCCTTTTTTCAGTAATACTTTCTGCTGTTTCGACCTCAAGGATGGCGAGTATCATACCATGATTTCCGAGTACCATATCAGGGTAATGACCTTTATATTCAACCTTTTTTTCTCCTGCTTTATTGATGCCAATTTCCTTATAATCCTTTGAGAGTTTTCTTCTCACATGCTCAAGAATAATCTCATGGACAAGGTCAGCGTATTCCATACTTCAGAATTTTACGCCAAAATCCCTTGACAAAACAAGGTCTTTTAATAATAATTAAGCACATAATGCAAGTGTGTCTTGTTCAAAATAGGTTTTTCTTGGACAAGCAATGATGATGAATATACAGAGAAAACATTTTGGTAATAGTATTATTTTCTACCACCTGTTCAGGCCAGCATGTGACCAGAGAATCCGGATTCCTTATTCGTTTTTCCCAGCTTAACTGAGGAATCAATGATGTCTTTTATCTTTGAAAGTTGTTGATATGTTAGGACCAAAAAAATTCTATTATGCTTAATATTATCGATACTTTATGTATATGTGCCTTTTTCTTTCAGCAATGAATGTGAAGCATGCACTTATCAGTACTGGCTTGCTTGAAGAATTAAATTAGGCAAGAAAGTTTATGACGAATGAGGAAATGAACTTAGTTTAGATGAGAACTGTAAAAATGATCGAAGATTTACGTTAAACACAAAAATGCAATTTAATGTTTGAAAGGAAGATTTAAAGATGAATAAGACAGTATGGGCAGTATGCGGCGTTTTTATAATATTAATCATTTCAACTCCACTTTTTGCAGAAGAGGATAAACCAGGTTGCAAGGACCATCCGATGTTTACAAGAATGCCGAATTTCTATATTGAGAATTGTAAGGAAAAGGACTTTGATCAGGCTGATTTTGTGAGTTTTTAGAAAACAAACAAGGAGGTGAGAAAATGGGACCTTAAAGATGCTTTAAATTTTTAAATAAATTTTATTTTGTAGTAACCTTTTAAAAAAGGGGGAGTACAATGGGCAAGATGGGAAAGATTATGATTACCGTTGGTTTAATCTGGCTTCTTGTAGGGTGCATATATGGATACAACTTAGCACAACTACAGAATTCTTTCTTAAATGAGATGAAGACGCTGACTGAAAAGGGGGACTTAGTAGGATTTTGGAAAACGTTTAGAGCTTGGAAGATAAAATGTATTCTTGGCCATGACCACATCTTGTGTTTTTCGTATATATTAATATTAACAGGATTGGTTATGCCTTATATAAGGCTTGGAGAGGCTCTCAAAGCGGTCCTCGGGGTGCTTCTGATTATAGGTGCAGTAATGAGCCCTCTCTTTGTGTTGCTTTTTAAATATAAGCCAGGAATGTTAGTAGCAAATGTACTAATCATGGCTATCATTCTGGTGTATGCCATAGGAGCTCTGATAGGTCTGGTGGTAAAAGAAGAGTCGAAGGGATAGTAAGTCGTTATCCGAGTTTTGAAAACAGGTTCAAAATTCTAACAAAAAAGGCGGGTCGTTATGACCCGCCTTAGGCTTTATATAAAATTTAGTGTCGTGGATCATGGATCATGGGGTCACCTATGAAAAAAGCTGTCAACTATAAAATGCATCCTCCAATAAGACCATTCCTGAAGGGTCTCTTAAAGGACCATTTAATCAGTCACCTTTCCGTGCTCCTTATGGGCACACTAAATTATTGTTAAGTAATTAAGGGTCATTAAGTGATTAAGGGTCAGACTTGCCTATTGACATTTATTATTATTGATCCTTCAGAAATTTAAAAACCTTTTCTGCTTCTTTCTTTAATTCATTTCTTTCTTTTAAATATCTTGTAATAATTGAAGGATCTTTTCTGAGATATTTTGCCACTTCTCTTCCCTTATAACCATACTCATTCGCTGCAATACTCATCAGCTTTCTTCCAAGAGATATTCTTCTATCCTTGCTCTTTTCTCTCATCT
>JACAEY010000121.1 GCA_013388605.1 Nitrospirota bacterium
ATTGCTGTCCAAAACATTCTATATAATTCTATGCTAAGTTGAGCGATTATTTAGTAAAAACCTTAATTAATCAAACCATTTTGAGAAAAGTGTAATCACCTAACAAGTGTCATTGTCCGTTTAAACCTTCACCTGACTTTAATCACTATTAATAATCTTTGGCTGAGACCTCTGCTTCGACCCTGGGGCTCATCGAGGTTACCCGTGATTTTGCTTCTAAAATCGGCTCTCTATTTGTCTTTCTAAGAGCACGAAGTATTTTTTGGGCAGATGTGATCATAATAGATATATCAGGAACGACTTAGAGATAATTTTATCTGTAACAAGTCTTTATGATATTCCTGTATCGACTTTATATTAACTTTCTTCTTTTTTAATATCTCAATCGCTTCTGTTGCTGCAATTGCACCTGATATCGTTGTAGTGAAAGGTATTTTATTATTGAGGGCGCTCTGCCTTATAGAAAAGGAGTCCTTCTGTGCCTGGGTACCACTTACAGTATTAATAATAAAGTGAATCTCTTTGTTTTTAATCAAATCCACTATATGGGGTCTTCCTTCAGCGACTTTATTAACAACCCCAACATCAATACCATGTTCTTTTAAGTACTGGGCTGTTCCTCTCGTTGCTAAAACTAGGAAGCCTAGTTCAAGGAGTTTTTTTACAATAGGTACTGAGGCAGGTTTATCTTTGTCCTTTAGACTTATAAATATCTTCCCCGACAATGGAATCTTGTTACCACAGGAAATCTGGGATTTTCCATAGGCACGTCCAAAATCCTTATCAATACCCATTACCTCTCCTGTTGATTTCATCTCGGGACCAAGTATTGTATCTACTCCAGGGAATCTATCAAAAGGGAAGACAGCCTCTTTCACAGATATATGTTCAGTATCTATCACCTCCTCTATTCCAAGTTCTTTCAATGTTTTGCCTACCATTAATTTTGCAGCAATCTTTGCGAGAGGAATCCCGGTTGCCTTACTGACAAATGGTATTGTTCTTGATGCCCTTGGATTTACCTCAAGGATATAAATGTCACCATTTTTTACAGCGAACTGGACATTCATCAATCCTATAACATTGAGTTCTTTTGCAAGTGATTTGGTTTGTATCCTTATTTCATTAACAATATTTTTACTTAGAGAATGAGGTGGGAGAGAACATGCTGAATCACCAGAATGTATGCCAGCCTCTTCAATATGCTCCATCACGCCACTTATTATGACATCTCTCCCATCAGATATTGTATCCACGTCTACTTCTATAGCGTCTTCAAGGTATTTATCAATCAACACAGGATGTTCAGGGGAAGCTTTGACAGCCTTTAACATATATTCCTTAAGGGATCTTTCATCATATACAATCTCCATAGCTCTGCCACCAAGAACATAAGACGGTCTTATCATTACTGGATAGCCGATTTTTTCTGCTACAACTATTGCTTCTTCTACTGACATTGCAGTATCATTTTCAGCCTGTTTTAGACCAAGCTTATGTAAAAGTTCTTTGAACCTTTTTCTATCCTCAGCACGATCAATTGAATCAGGAGATGTTCCGAGGATTTTTACCCCTTCTCTTTCAAGTGGAACAGCGAGCTTTAGAGGTGTCTGCCCCCCAAACTGAACTATAACACCTTCAGGTCTTTCAGTATGGATAATGTTCAGGACATCTTCTATAGTAAGAGGCTCGAAATAAAGCCTATCGGCTGTATCATAATCAGTGCTTACAGTTTCTGGATTACAATTCACCATTATTGTCTCATATCCGATCTCCTTGAGTGCAAAGACGGCGTGTACACAACAATAGTCAAATTCTATTCCCTGTCCTATTCTGTTAGGGCCTGAACCAAGGATGATAATTTTTTTCCTGCTGCTGGGGTTTGCCTCACATTCGACATCAGGGGTCAAAGGATCCATAGCTCTAAAAGTTGAGCCTTGAATCCTCGAACTCTCAAATCCTTGAACCCTATAAAATGGCTTTTCATATGTTGAATATAAATAAGGTGTGTACGCAACAAATTCTGCTCCACATGTGTCAACCATTTTATAAACAGGATGAATTTTTTGTTGATACCTCATATGTCTTATATCAGACTCATCCACATTGAGTAGTTTTGCAATTCTCCTGTCTGATAATCCATATCCCTTTGCCTCTCTAAGGAATTCTATTGTTTCCACGTTTGAAAATTGAAATTTAAAATTTTGACTTTGGGCTTTAATTCTTTCTTCCATATCTATTATCTGCTTTATATTATTAAGAAACCATTGATCTATCCAAGTTAATTCATATATCTCTTGAATACTCATGCCTGATCTTAAAGCCTGCGCAATATACCATATTCTTCTGGCATCCGGAGTCTTGAGTTTTGACTTTATGGTTCTTATATCAGCATTTATCTTTTCAAAACCATAACTTTCAATCTCCAAGCTTCTGAGAGCCTTCTGAAGGGATTCCTTGAATGTCCTGCCAACAGCCATCACTTCGCCGACTGACTTCATCTGGGTAGTAAGGGTTGGATCGGCTTCGGGAAACTTTTCAAAGGCAAATCGCGGGAACTTTGTTACAACATAATCTATTGTTGGCTCAAACGATGCAGGGGTTTCTCTTGTTATATCATTCGGTATCTCATCAAGCGTAAGTCCTATAGCAAGTTTGGCTGCTATTTTTGCAATTGGGAAGCCTGTTGCCTTTGACGCAAGTGCTGAACTCCTTGATACCCTTGGATTCATTTCTATAACTAACATTCTTCCATTTCCTGGATGGAGTGCAAACTGGATATTTGACCCTCCTGTATCAACACCTATTTCACGAATAATTGCAATAGCAGCATCACGCATTCTCTGATATTCTTTATCAGAAAGGGTCTGGGCTGGTGCAACAGTAATTGAATCTCCAGTATGAATTCCCATTGGATCAAAATTTTCAATGGAACATACGATAACAACATTGTCTTTTCTATCCCGCATGACTTCGAGTTCGTACTCTTTCCATCCAAGGACCGATTCTTCAATCAGAACCTGGTTGACAGGGCTGAGTTTTAGCCCCCGTTCAAGGATTTCTTTATATTCTTCTTTGTTATAAGCTATACCACCTCCTGTTCCGCCAAGGGTAAAAGATGGTCTTAGTATTGCAGGAAATCCAATGTCTTCTATCACATCAAGTCCTTCTTTGAGAGATCCTACATACGCAGACTTTGGCACCTCAAGACCGATTTTTAACACGGCTTCCTTAAAGATTTCCCTGTCTTCAGCCCTTTTTATAGCATCAAGTTTTGCACCAATGAGTTCTACTTTGAATTCATCAAGAACACCATTCTCCGAAAGCTCAACCGCAAGGTTCAGAGCAGTCTGTCCACCCATGGTTGGAAGGAGTGCATCAGGTCTTTCTTTCTCTATTATTAATTCAAGAATATCAGAGGTAAGAGGCTCAATATAAGTAACATCTGCAATCTCAGGGTCGGTCATAATAGTTGCAGGGTTTGAGTTAACAAGTATGATCTTATATCCTTCTTCACGAAGGGCCTTGCAAGCTTGAGTACCTGAATAGTCAAACTCACACGCCTGACCTATAATAATAGGTCCAGACCCTATGAGGAGAATCTTTTTTATGTCAGTCCGTTTAGGCATATAAACTTCAAGGTGTCAAAGTGTTTAATCTGTGATGCCCTCTATCATCTCTCTGAACCTCTTGAAAATATAGTTTGAGTCATTTGGACCGGGACCTGCCTCTGGATGGTACTGGACAGAGAAGAGTGGTAATTCAACGTGTTTCATACCTTCCTCAGTGCCATCGTAGAGGTTTTTGTGAGTTAGCTCTACTTGATCTCTTAAACTTTTAATATCAACGCAGAAGTTATGATTCTGGGATGTTATCTCAACCCTTCCAGTCTTTAAATCCTTTACAGGATGATTTCCTCCGTGGTGACCGAATTTAAGTTTATAAGTATTTCCACCTAAGGCTAAACCAATAATCTGATGACCAAGGCAAATACCCAGTATAGGTTTTTTACCAAGAAGCTTCTCTGTATTTTTAATTGCATATGTAACTGACGAAGGGTCTCCAGGACCATTGCTTAAAAGTATTCCGTCTGGGTTCATGTCAAGAACTTCTTCAGCAGGAGTCGTTGCAGGGACAACAGAGACATCAAATCCTTCATTAACAAGATTCCTCAATATGCTGAGCTTTACACCAAAGTCATACACGACTACTTTTTTAAACGTAGAGTGTGGAATACGGATTACGGAGTCCTCATTCCGAATTTCTACGTCAGTGGGGATCCATTTCCAAACACCTTCTTTCCAAGAATATCCTTTCTCAGAGGTTACTTCTTTAACGAGGTCAATGCCTACAATACCAGGATGTTTCATGACCTTTTTAAGAAGGCTTGCTGGGTTAAGATCTTTTGTCGAAATTATTCCCATCTGTGACCCATTATCTCTCAAATGTCTTGTGAGTGCCCTTGTATCTATACCTTCAATACCTACAATTCCATATTTCTTTAAATAATCCCCTAATGATTGTATTGCTCCATGCTCCGAACCTCGAACTCCGAACTTCTCAGCCCGCCAGTTACTCGGAAAAGGTAAATATTCTTTAACTATAAAGCCCTCTACTTTCGGACCTCCAACAGATTCTATATCTTCAGAATTAACACCGTAGTTACCTATCTGTGTGTATGTCATAGTCACAATCTGACCCTTGTAAGAAGGGTCTGTAAGGATTTCCTGGTAACCTGTCATCGAGGTATTAAAAACAACCTCACCGATTGTTTCACCTTCTGCACCGAAGTTTTTACCCTCAAAAACAGTTCCATCAGAAAGTACAAGAAGAGCCTTTACCATTTGTAAATCCTTTCTTTTGAAATTGTAACAACAGGAATACCTTTCATTTTCCATCCATCAAAAGGGGTATTCTTTCCCTTTGATAAAAACTTCTCTGCTTCAACTCTGAACTCCTTATTTAAATCTATTATTGTGATGTCAGCATCATTACCAGGTCTCAGACCCCCTTTTGAAGTCAGGGTAAGTATCTTTGCAGGATTGGACGACATCTTTTCTACTAACTTTTTAATACTTAAAATCCCTTCGTCAACAAGCATCAAACTTAAAGGCAGTGCTGTCTCAAGACCAGATATGCCTGAAGGTGCAAGGTCAAATTCCATAAGCTTTTCATCCCTGTTGTGCGGTGCATGGTCAGTTGCAATTACATCTATAGTACCATCCCTCAATCCCTCTTTAATAGCGTCTATGTCTTTTTTTGTCCTCAAAGGAGGATTTACCTTTACGTTTGTATCATAATCCCTAATAGCATCTTCTGTAAGGATAAAGTAATGAGGGCATGTTTCGGCAGTAACATTTACACCTCTTTTCTTTGCCTCCCTTATAAGGTTTACTGACCCCTCTGTTGATACATGACAAATATGAAGCCTTCCATGTGTTAGCTCTGTTAGGAGGATATCTCTGAAGACCATTATCTGTTCTGCCTCAGCAGGTATACCTTTAAGCCCGAGTGTCATTGATAGTAATCCATCATTCATTACTCCATCATCAGAAAGTGTCAAATCCTCACAATGAGATATTATGGGAAGATCGAATGCCCTGGAATACTCAAGTGCTCTTCTCATGATAAGACTGTTCATCACTGGAAGTCCGTCATCAGAAAAGGCGATACAACCTTGTTCTTTCATTGTTCCCATTTCTACAAGTTCCTCCCCCTTCTGCCCCTTTGTTATTGCACCTATTGGAAGGACTGTGCATAGCCCTTCAAGTGCAGCCTTCCTTATGATATATTCTGTAACACTTGCATTGTCATTAACAGGATATGTGTTTGACATACAACATACAGTTGTAAAACCACCTCGTATTGCAGCCTTTGTACCTGTCTTTATAGTCTCCTTATGTTCATACCCAGGCTCTCTTAGATGGACATGCATATCAATGAGCCCAGGTATCACTAAGAACCCCTCTGCGTTAATAGTGCGAAGTTCAGAGTTCGTATCTCGAAGTTTAAAATCTCTGCTCTCTGTTTTTTGCTCTCTGCTCTTCACTCTTATTTCCTTTATCTTTCCATCCACAATCAGGATATCACCAATATCATCAATGTCCTGTGAAGGGTCTATAATATGCCCATCTTTAATTAGAATTTTCATTTTTATTCCCTTACCCCAGCAAGTAGATACATAACTGCCATTCTAACTGCAAGACCATTTGTTACCTGTTCAAGGATTACAGATTTTGGACCATCTGCAATCTCTGATGTAATTTCGATTCCTCTGTTCATAGGTCCTGGGTGCATAACAATAGCATCATCTTTTGCAAGGGAAAGTCTTTCAGGTGTTAACCCCCAGTTTTTGAAATATTCTTCTGTTGATGGAAAAAAGCCCTTTCCCTGTCTTTCCATTTGAATTCTGAGCATCATCACAACATCCACTTGTTTTAGCCCATCCTCTATATTATGAAAGACTTCCACACCCATACCTTCCATCTCTCTTGGGATCAAAGTAGGAGGACCTATGAGCCTTATCTTTGCCCCGAGTTTTGTAAGAGAATAGATATTCGATTTTGCAACCCTGCTATGGATTATATCTCCTACAATAGCGACACAAAGTCCTTCAATTCTCCCCTTTTTTTCTCTTATAGTAAAGGAATCAAGAAGAGCCTGAGTGGGATGTTCATTCATTCCATCACCAGCATTTATCACAGATGCCCTTAGTTTTTTGGCGAGTAGATGTGGTACCCCTGCTGATGAGTGACGAATTATTATGAAGTCAGCTCCGAGTGCCTGAACAGTAAGGGCTGTATCTATTAAACTCTCACCTTTAACCACACTACTTGTCGGCACAGAAAAGTTGATTACATCAGTACTCAACCTCTTTGCTGCGAGTTCAAAAGAAGTCCTCGTTCTTGTTGATGGTTCGAAAAAGAGATTAACAGCAGTTTTTCCACGAAGGGTTGGAACCTTTTTTATATCTCTGCCAAGCACTTCTTTAAACCCTGCGGCAGTATCAAGTATAAGATTTATCTCCTCCACTGATAATTCCTTGATACCGAGCAGGTCTTTTTTGTTTAACATTTTTGCATTAAACCATTTAAGATATGGTTTCAATCATTACCTTATCCTCAAAACCATCTTCTTCAAGTTGGACTTCAATATTCTCTCTCAGAGAAGTAGGTATATTCTTTCCAACATAGTCTGCTTTTATAGGTAGCTCCCTATGTCCTCTGTCAATAAGTACCGCGAGTTGAATAGCAGATGGTCTCCCAATGTCCATAATGGCGTCCAAAGCAGCTCTTATAGACCTTCCTGTGAAAAGTACATCATCTACAAGCACAACCTTCATTTCTGTTACTTCAAAGGGAAGCTCTGTCCTTCTAACAATTGCCAGTTCCTTTCTTATATTCAGATCGTCTCTATAAAATGCTATATCAAGAGCTCCAACCGGTATTTCCTTTTTCTCTATATCGTATATCTTCAAGGCAATCCTCTTTGCGAGGTGAACGCCTCCTCTCTGTATCCCTACAAGACAGAGTCTATCTATCCCTTTATTCTTTTCAATAATTTCATGTGCCATCCTTGTTAATGCCCTATTGATATCTTTTTTATTCAAAAGTTCTTTATGCATATTAAATATCCCATAAAAAAACCTTCCCCTCATTGAGTGGAAGGTTTATTCATTTCTATACTTTTGCAGCTCACGCTGCCTCCTCCGCCTTTCGGACTCGCTGATCCATTCTTAAAGGCATTTATATTTAAACATAAATAAAACTGAACTGTCAAACAATCCATTTATGTGTAGTTAAAATCTTCTCGATTCAACGATTCAAAACCATAATCCCGTGATTATGATTACTGCTTTATTAAATATGAAAAAGTATCCTTAGACGGAGCTAAAAGATGATAGGAGAAAAAAATCAATCTGTAGAAAAAAATAAATCTG
>JACAEY010000052.1 GCA_013388605.1 Nitrospirota bacterium
ATATTTATTTAGCATAACAATCTTTTGAATTACATAAATTCTCTATATTTAAAAAGCATTATACCGAAATAATAGCCTAAGTTCAATCATTTAGACTCAAATTATCTTGACACTATTTATGAATATCAAAACATAATATTCCTAACTATAGAAGGAAGATAAAAAAATAATGTTAGATTTACAGATGATGCTTGGAGTTATGTTTCCCAGATCGGTATAAAATGATCATATATTTTGGTGGTGATTCAGAAGTAAGTTTCGGAATTCTCTATATTCCATCCATCTTCATTTACAGTGTTTTTGGAGCGGTTCTTGTGATCGGATTAATAGCAATGAAGGAGCTGAAGAAAAGGCTATCTAACAAATCTCTCAAGAGTGACGCTAAAAAATCCGCCGCACCCCTTAGCTTGGCGTTAGAGGTCAAATAATTAACTATGGATTTTGAAAATAGACTGAAACGAGAACTCAGTCAAGGGGTTTTAAAATGTCTTTTAGAGGATTGTGGATATCATGTTATCCCTTTAGGTATCGAAGCTGTAATCAGAGAGATAGCTTGTTTAGACAGAGAAGCATATAAAAATTTAGATTTTTCTGATGCAGTCAGGTTCTTACCAGATTTTGTATTCTTGATCAAAGCCTAAAGCACAAATATATTGTTGAAGTGAAATACCGCTGGAATTGGGATGGTAATATTCTAAGAGAAGTTTCCAATCAGGTAAGAATGTTTAGAGATATAATTTTAGTGGTTTTTATTGGTAATCCCCCATTTGGTAAACATAATGTATCTTCAACATATGGAAGATTGCCCTCAACATATGTAAGATGCTGTAAATTGTATGTGAGTGAACAAAATCAAATACTCGCAGAAGTTAAAGACACAAATGGTAGAGATACAACAAAAGCAATATCTGTTGAAGAAAAAGATTTATCAAAATTAAGTTGGTGGGATTTACTCATTTTACAAAATTATTTTTCTGATTTAAAAATTTCTAAAGAAGAAGAATCTCTTGTAAAAGCAATAAAATCAATAAGTGGTATTCTAAAATATAAAGATAATCTCTAACAACCCAATCCAGCGGATGCGGTAACCCCCGCGCTGACTTCGGTCGTTTTGTCAAAAAATATAAGGTGATAATTCTAGGTAGGTAAACTCGTCGAACATCCTGAAATAATGACAAAAGTCGAAACAATAGAATAATTAGAAGAAAATATGAAAGGTGAAGACATTTTCTAAGATTTTTTGTATCGATTTCTCATTTGAGGCAACGATTCAGTTTCATATCGTTTTTTCGTGAGGCAATTCGTTGAATTGAGAGTTTTTATAAAGCATTATGATATAATATAACAATCGGAGGATATACATACCAGCACTTTACGGAAATCTATCAGGGCTTAAGTCCAGTTATCTTAGCTCCCTTGAGAGGGTCTATCGCAGAAAAATACACAGTGAAATAATCAGCCAAGAACTTGCCAGATACCTCACTGACATTTCCTCAGAAATATACAGACAGATTGGAATTCTTATTACCAGGAATGGCACTGTTACGCATGTAATTGTCGGAGACGCTAAGGGTATCACTATACCTCCCCTTGAAGACTATCCATTGGGTAGAAAATCCTTAAGAGGCCTCAGACTCGTCCATACACACCTAAAGGAAGAACCTCTAAACCAGGATGATTTTACAGACCTTGCATTACTTAGACTCGATTTAATTGCTGCCATCAGCATAAAAAATGGTCTGCCCGGAAATATTTATGTAGCACATTTAATGCCACGAGGTTCAGAAAAAGAGATAGAGATTATTAGTAAAGAAAACTTCTATACCTTTAAAATGGATTTTAATTCCTTTATTCAATCACTTGAAGAGGAAATGCAAAGGGCAAACTTATTCGACCAGAAAGATACAAGAGAAAGGGCGATACTTGTCAGCGTTTCTGAAAGACCAAAATATGAACAGGAAGACTCTATAGAAGAACTCAAGGAACTTGCCTCCTCAAGTGATATAATCGTCCTTGACACTGTTCTGCAGAGACCAAAAGAAATCAATCCAAAATATTTAATGGGAGAAGGGAAGCTAAAAGAGCTTTTTATTAATGCGATGAACAGAGGGGCAACCTATCTTATATTTGATCAGGACCTCACTCCATCACAGATAAAATCCATTTCAGAAGTTACTGAACTGAAAGTAATAGACCGAACACAGCTAATTCTGGACATATTTGCAAGACGGGCTTATAGTAAAGATGGTAAGGTTCAGGTTGAACTTGCCCAACTTAAATACAGGCTACCAAGGCTTACCGGAAAAGGAACAGCAATGTCACGACTTATGGGAGGAATTGGTGGAAGAGGCCCTGGTGAAATGAAGCTCGAAGTCGATAGAAGGCGCGTACGCGAGAGGATAAACCTGCTTGAAAGAGAACTTAAATCGCTCAGTGAGGCACGTAGACAGAGAAGACACAAAAGGGTACAGAGGGGTATACCAATTGTTTCTATCATAGGTTATACAAATGCGGGTAAATCAACCCTTCTCAATTCTCTTACAAAAAGCTCTGTTTTCGTTGAAGATAAGCTGTTTGCAACACTTGATACAGCAAGCAGAAGATTAAGATTTCCTCGTGAGAGGGAGATTATTATTACTGACACTGTCGGCTTTATAAGAAATCTTCCAAAAGATCTCCTATCAGCATTCAGAGCAACACTTGAAGAGCTTGAGGATGCTGACTTATTGCTACACATTGTCGATGTATCAAATCAACGATTTGAACAACATATTGAATCTGTGAAGAAGATACTTGATGAACTCCTTCTTTCTAATAAACCCAGAATACTTGTTTTTAACAAGATAGATAAATTAGAAAAAGAAGAGGTAAGAAATCTCACACTACGTTATGACGCAATTGCAATATCTGCACTGGATCCATACACATTCCAGCCCCTTTTATATGCAATAGAAGAACATTTCTGGAACAGAAAATTGTTGGAAATAAAAGAAGAGGTAGGAGGATTTGCTTAAGTGGAATTTACTCCAAAATGGATTGCATGGGAGATTACAAGGAGATGCAATCTTCATTGCATCCATTGCCGTTCCTCATCCGAAGAGGAGGCTAAAGACCATCCAGACTTTTCTACTGAAGAGGCATATAGAATAATTGATGATATCTCAAATTATGCAAAACCTGTTGTTGTTCTATCAGGGGGTGAACCACTCCTTAGAAAAGATGTCTTTGATATAGCAAGATATGGAACACAAAACGGTCTGAGAATGTGTCTTGCCACGAATGGAACACTTGTAACTGATGATAACTGTGAAAAGATAAAAACATCAGGAATAAAGATCGTCTCACTCAGTCTTGATGGTTCTAATGCATCTGTGCATGATGACTTCAGAAGCCAGAAAGGGGCATTTGAAGGAACAATAAAAGCAGCTGAGTTGTTTAAAAAACACGGTATCGAATTCATAATCAACTCATCTTTTACAAAGAGGAATCAGGAAGAAATTCCAAAGGTATATAGGCTTGCTAAAGAACTCGGTGCAACAGCTTGGTATATGTTCATGATAGTCCCAACTGGCAGAGGCGAAGAGATTATGAATGAATTAATTTCTAAAGAAGATTATGAAGAAATCCTTGATTGGCACTACTATATGGAGAAAGATGAAAAGAATATTCTGGTCAGACCTACATGTGCACCACACTATTACAGGATCGTTCTTCAGAAATCAAAAGAAGAAGGGACTAAATTTGAGAGAAGAACATTAAAGTTTTCAACAGGTGGTTCAAAAGGCTGTATAGCAGGACAGCTCATATGTCTTATAGATGTTGATGGCAATGTCCTTCCTTGCAGTTATTTTCCAAAGCCTGCAGGAAATATTAAAAACCAATCATTCAAAGAGATATGGGAAAATTCAGAGCTTTTCAGAGATCTTCGAAATTTTAAAAAGTATAAAGGTAAATGTGGTTCGTGTGAATTTATAGCTGTTTGTGGAGGATGCCGAGCAAGGGCATACGCTGTATATGGTGATTATCTTGAAGAAGAACCCTTCTGCGGCTACATACCTCGTAAAATTAATCAGTAAGGGAGGGAATAGAATTGAATGATATTTTTCTTAGGGCATGTCATGGAGAGAAAGTTGAATATACACCCGTATGGCTTATGCGTCAGGCAGGAAGATACCTTCCCCAGTATCAGTCAATTCGCTCCAATCTTGATTTCCTAACATTATGTAAAACTCCTGAACTTGCAGCAGAAATCACACTCCAGCCAGTTGACATCCTTGGCGTTGATGCAGCTATTTTGTTCTCAGATATTCTCATTCCGGTCGAAGCAATGGGCATGTCTCTCGAATTTATAGAAAAAGAAGGACCCGTTCTTAGAGAACCTATAAGAAATAAAGCTGCTGTTGACAGGTTAATTATTCCAGATGCAGATGATGACATGTCCTTCGTTGTCGATACAATAAAAATCTTGAGAGAAAAGCTTAAGAATAAAGTTCCTCTGATTGGATTTTCAGGCGCTCCTTTTACTCTTGCTACATACATGATTGAAGGCGGGGGTTCAAAGAATTTTATTAATACAAAGAAGATGATGTTTCAGAACAGCAGACTCTTTAATTATCTTATGGATAAATTAACTTTGACCATCATCTCATATCTTTCATCTCAGGTAAGAGCAGGAGCTCAAGCAATGCAGATTTTCGATACATGGGCAGGTGTGCTTACCCCTATGGATTACAAAATATCTGTACTACCTTATGTAAAAAAAATAATTTCTGAATTGAATAAAGAAAGAGTTCCGATAATCTATTTTGTTAATGATTGCGCGGGGATACTTAAGGAGATTAAAAAATCAGGTGCGGATGTTATCGGAATAGACTGGAAAATTGATATAGCTGACGCTATTAAACAGCTCGGTAAGAAAGTTGTTATTCAGGGAAATCTTGACCCCTGTGCTCTATTTCTCTCAAATGAAGAGATTGAAGACAGGGTTAAAGATATTCTATGGAAAGGGGAGTCTGCAAAGGGCCATATCTTTAATCTCGGACACGGAATTTTACCTGAGACACCTGTTGAAAATGCTATTGCTCTTGTTGAGGCAGTGCATAAATATGGTCGCAAGGATTAGCAATTATTATTGAAACCCATTTTTATTTAACAATTCAGTCATTTTTCTTCCAATCCTTTTCCTCTCTGAGATAAACTGTCCTGTGCGGGAAAGGTATTTCAATTCCTTCTTCCTTGAATCTCTTAAAAATCCTCTTTCTCAATTTATGTTGAACAGGATATTGGTCAACAAATTCCTGAACCTGGCATATAAGTGTAAAGTCAAGAGAGCTATCACCGAAACCAGGTATAAATGTCACATTTGGCTCAGGTTCTCCGAGCAACCCGGGAACTTCACCGATAGCTTTTCTTGCTTCCTCAACGAGTACTTTTTCCACTTTTTCAGGATCAGAAGAATAACTGACGCTAATTGGTATTAACAAAGACATCCTTTTTTCTGGAAGATAATAATTTGTTACAACACTTTGAGCAAGCCTACTATTCGGAATCACAACAATATTATTTGGTAGCATTCTTACCCTTGTTGTCCTCCATGTTATATCTTCAACATATCCTTCCTGGCCTGTCTCAAGTTTCACAAAATCACCAACCCTAATAGATTTTTCCATGAGAATATGGATTCCTGCGAACAAATTAGCAAGGGTATCCTGAAGTGCAAGGGCAACTGCAAGACCTCCAACACCTAATGCAGTAATAAGAGGTGTTATTGAAATACCAAGCGTGCTGAGAATAATCAATAATCCTACAAAAAGTATTATCCCCTTTATTAATCCATAGGCAAGACCTGTTGCAGGAATGGGTAAATCTAATTTCTGTATATAATTTCTGAATATTTTACCTATAAGGTTTGCCGTAGCAATTGTGATAGATAATATAACAGCAATATGAATGGTTTTGCTGAAATAGAAAATATACTGTTTAGGAATCTCAGATACCTCAATTCCTATATAAAGCCCAATTGCAAGACACCATAAAATAGAGGGGGTTCTAAATGACCTGATTATTATGTCGTCAAGCTTGGTCTCTGTCTTCTTTGCCCACCTATGAAGTAACTTAAAAGCTATTCCCCTTACTATATACAATAAAAGAGCAGTTATAAAAGCCAAGACAACAGGAATAAATAATTTATTCATATCACTCTCACTTCTATCATGCCCTTCTCAATAATTTGCCCATCTCATGCCATAAGAGGTCAATTCTATTAAGTGCTGCTGGTAAATCAGATTCTATATCACTCTTTGCCTTTTTAAGAGTTGTCTGGAGTTCTTCAATTACTTTATTGTTCTCTTCAGATGCAGAAGCCTTTGTTCTTTCAAATGCCTCATTAATAAGATCAAGCTCATTCTTTGCAGTGCCAACATTTTTAGCAACAATTTCAACGCGAGCCTTTAAAATATGACTTATAATATTTGCCATTCTTGCATTAAACATTATCCTCTGCAATTCAGCCTCAGTTTCCCTGCTCAATTTTTCAATTACATCTTTCTGTCTCTTAAAAGATTCTTCAGTTATCATCTTCTGGTTTTTTAATGCCTCATTTGTTGCAGAAATATCTTTATTGAATGAACTTTCAAGAGAATTCATTTTATGATAAATCGTGTTCACAGTCTTAATAACCTCCTGAACATTTGCACCTGGTTTTAATGGAGCCATCTTTGATTCCTCTTCTATTTTCTGAAGCCTCTTCTTTATATCTTGAATATCTGATTGAAGTCCAGCAGTCTTTTTTTCAATAAAGATTGGCAATCCAAAATACCCTCCACTTATAGTAATCACGACCAACAGTATAACTATCAATACAGTCTTCATGACACTCCTCCTTTTAATTATAAAATAGTATTTTCATTCACATCTGTCCAAAATAATACATCGTGCTCTTAGAAAGACAGGTATGAGAACCGATTTTAGAAGCAAAATCACGGGTAACCTCGATGAGTCCCAGGGTCGAAGCGGAGGTCTCAGCCAAAGATTATCAATAGTGATTAAAGTCAGGTGAAGGTTTAAACATAATAGTAGGTAGTTTATTTTTGTTCGAAAATCGGGTCTCATAACTCTTATATAGAATATTTTGGACAGCAATGATTTTCAATATAAATCCCGAATTGTGATGCAAAATATATTAATACGAGATCTTTAA
>JACAEY010000122.1 GCA_013388605.1 Nitrospirota bacterium
CATATCCACCTCCTGAAAAATTATGCTGCTTCTTCTCTTACAAGGTCTTTCAAAGTGGGTAGCTCTGTAAGGTCTTTTAAGCCAAAATATTGGAGAAATTCTTTTGTTGTTCCGTAGACAAAGGGTCTTCCAGGCGCCTCTTTACGCCCCATCACCTTAATAAGTCTCTTTTCAAGGAGGGTCTTTATTGCACTGTCTGAATTGACCCCACGGAGCTGTTCTATTTCAGCCTTTATCACAGGCTGTTTATATGCGATTATTGAAAGGGTCTCAAGAGCAGGCATTGAGAGTTTAGTTGACAGTTGCATACCCTTGAATTTTTTAACCCAATCAGAATATGAAGGATTTGTTACCATCTGGTAACCATTTGCAATCTCAAATATTAACAAACCTCCTTCTTGCTCCCTGTATTTGAGTATGAGCTCATCCATGAGCCTCTTTATCTCTGATTCAGGGAGACCGATTACTTCCTTTATTGTAGAAATCCCTAAGGGTTCCCCTGAAAGAAATAGGAGGGACTCAATGATTGCTATCTTTTCTCTGTCTTCCATAAAGACGTCGAGAGTATATCAGATAAAGGTAAAATAATTCAACCCATCTCATACATAACCCTTCCCATATCTGAGACATCATAACCACCGAGCTTTTCTACTGTCTCCCTGAACTCTTTATCCTCTCTTATAATCTCCAATAGATTCTGTAACATCTCGGTCTCAAAAAACTCCCTTGGTATGGCAAGGTCATATCTTTCTTTTGCCACAGGTATAAAATCGAGCCCGAGTGCCCTCGCTGCGGCAAGTATTGCAAGACCGGTATCCGCAATACCTGTTAATACTGCTGATGCCACACCCATATGTGTGTATTCTTCCCTCTCATACCCCTTTACATCTCTTGGATTTATATTAAGTTCCCTTAAACATTTATCTGTAAGTAATCTCGTTCCAGCACCCGACTGTCTGTTCACAAAAACAACATCATCCCTTATTAAATCTTTAAAACCTTTTATATGCTTTGGATTGCCTTTCAGCACAACGAGACCTTGTTCTCTATATACCAGGTTGATAAGGACAATCTTTCTATCAGGGAGGAGTCTTTTAATGAAAGGGACATTATATTCCCCTGTCTCTTCATCAAGGAGATGTGTTCCTGCAAGATGCGCCTCAACCCTCTTTAATGCCATCAGTCCTCCCATAGATCCCACATGTGCAGAAGATAGTGTAAACTTTGGATACCTCTTTTTTAATATATTGGCAAGAAGGTCAAGTGCATTGTCGTGACTTCCGATACAGACAATTGTATTTTCTATTTCACCCTTTGACCTTATAAGTTCTACTTCTACCTCAGTGCCAGAGCCGATACCCTCTGACATTGCAGGTATCCTCACAAAACCATCAGCCCGAACAAGGGACATGAGAACCCCTGCTCCTCTGGTAACAGGTGTTGCTATGAGGTTATTCCCGACCTTTCCTATCTTAACCCTCAAAAACTCTTCATGACCGAGCGATGAGGCAACCTGTCGAGAGAGTTTCGCCTTTATTACATCGGGTTTTTCACTCTCAAGACCCTGCCATTTATATATGAGTGGTTTTGCAAAGAGGTGGAATGTGATAAATGCAGAGACTGGATAGCCTGGAATCCCGAGAACGGGTTTTCCTTTAACCCATCCAAGTATGACAGGCTTCCCTGGTTTTATATTTACACCATGAAGCAGAACTTCTCCGAGTTCCCTTATAACATTTGCAGTAAAATCCTCTGAACCAGCAGATGCACCAGCATTAATAACAACCATATCTCCTATCTCAAGGGCGTTGAGTATCGCATTTTTAATCTCCTCAAACCGGTCAGCTACTATATTGAACCTTATCGGTTCTCCTCCCCATTCTGAGACAAGACTACTCAGGATTCTTGAATTGAATTCAATAATATCTCCTTTTTTCAATTCTGTTCCTGGTTCAACAATCTCTGTACCCGTAGGAATAACTACTATTTTTGGCTTTTTTCTTACTGAAAGTTCTGTATGTCCTGCTGCAAGCATCGCACCTATGTCAACTGGTCTTATCCTGTGATTTTCAGGAAGTATGAGCTCAGTTGCTACAATGTCCTCTCCTATCACCCTCACATTCTGCCATGGAGTCACAGGAGAGATGATTTCAATGAACTCTTGTTCATCTTTTTTGCTATTTGCTTTTTGTTCTTTACTCTCTGCTTTGATTATATTCACATCCTCTATCATTATCACTGCATTAAACCCGTCAGGCATCGGGTCACCTGTATCCATATAAATAGCCTCTTCTCCTATTTTTAGCCTCTTAGGGTTTGTTTCTGATGCACCAAAGGTATCCACAAATTTCACAGCATAACCATCCATTGATGAAGAGTGATAAAATGGAGAGGATATCTTTGCTATAATAGCTTCTGCAGTAACCCTTCCAAGAGAGTCTTTAACATGTATTATTTCAGAAGGAAGAGGTCTTGAAAAAAACTCTGTGTCAAATCTCAAAAGCCAATTTTCCAGGGCTTCTTCTAATGAAGTCCCCTCAAGATATATCTCACGGGACATCTATTCTTCTTTTCTCCCGAGTAATCTTCTTATCATTGACTTCAGTTCACCGAGGTCCGATGATTTCACTATATATGCCTCTGATGCCCAGACAGAGAAATCATTTCTGTAGTCATAAGCAGTGGACATTATAATTGGTAATTTTGGCTTTCTCTCCTTCATCTGTCTAAGGAGATGAATTCCATCTACATCTGGTAGACGGATATCAAGGGTGACAAGGTCAGGATTCTCCTTTTCAAACATATCCATCGCCTCTGTCCCATTTCCTGCTATAATGACTTCGTATCCCTCTTCAATCAATTCTTCTTTGTAAAGCCTCTGGATATGCAGGTCATCATCTACAACAAGAATCTTCATAATTTCCCTCCGTTTACCTAAATATTATCGAAATGTTTTTCTATATATTCATAAACCTATAAAATGTACGCATAACTGATACAACATGAATCGTGTCCATTGTATGTGACCATTAGCCCCCGTTTTTCAAAGGCAATAAGACCCTGAAGGTGCTTCCAGTATTGGGTTTACTCTCAACCTCTATCCTCCCTTTATGTTTCTCTATAATCTTGTGTGTTATTGTTAAACCAAGTCCTGTGCTTCCAGAACCCTTTGTCGTAAAAAAGGGGTCGAATATAAAAGGGAGTGCTTCCTCAGGTATACCGATACCTGTGTCTTTTATTTCAATGGCTACAAAATCCTTCTCTTTATATGTCCTTATGATTATCTTCCCCTTTTTCCCTATAGCATGTATTGCATTCGTTATAATATTAAGTAAAGCCTCTCTAATATTTCCAGCATCCATAAAGACCTGAAAAGGTGAATTAAACTCTTTAACAAGGGTTATCTCTCTTTCTTCAAGTTCGGACTTAACTGTAGTAGTAATCTCCTCCACAAGAGAATCGACACTTACCATTTGCCTTTCAAGACTTACACCCCTAATGTATGAAAGTATCTCCATGAGTATCACCTCAAGTCCCGTTATCTCCTTTACGATAATCTCTGCGTACTCTTTTAAGGGTCCTTTTAAGTTTCTTTCAAGCCTTCTTGCAAATCCACCAATAGAGACAAGAGGATTTCTGATATCATGGGCAACCCTTGCTGCAACTTCTCCAAGTGCTGCCATTCTCTGAGCAAGAATAAGCTCTTCTCGCAATTTTTTAATCTCAGTAATATCCCTCATCACATTTACAGTCCCGATAAATTCACCGTTATTATCAAATATTGGAGAGCTCGAGGTTATAAATGTTCCCCCTAAATAGGGTTCTTCAAGTTCTTCAATATATGCCATTTTTGTCTCTATAGTCTTGTGATGTGGACATCTCTTCCTCGGTTCTGTCCTGCCATGAAATACCTCAAAACATCTCTTCCCTATAATTTCTGCGGGTGTCATACCAAGTTTTTCGCATACAGCCTTATTTACCTTTTTAATTATATAATCTTTTGTGGTGAAGAAAATTTTATCAGATATAGACTCAAATATGTTTTCAAGCTCCTGTTCTGCTTGAGACACCTGCTCAAAGAGTCTTGTATTCTCAACAGCGCTTGCAACATGGTTTGAAAAAGCACTCAGAAATGTCATATCTTCTTCAAGGATTGGTATTTTGTTAAAATGGTTGTCAACCCAGATAACACCTATAACTTTATCTCTTGAGACAAGAGGTGCAACAGCATAAGCCTCTGTCTCTAATTGTTCAATAAGGACAGAATCAGAAAGAGGTTCTTCTTTTACATTAAATATGTTGAATGGCTTCTTTTCTTTGACTGCTCTTGTAAGAATTGTATCTTCTGAAAGGGGTATCTCAAGACTTAGGCTCAATCTATCAAGTAGAGAATCCTTTTTCAATGCCCCTGTCTCAATCTCATAAATAATATCAGACAATGTCTTTTTTTCAAGAGAAAGATCTCTCCAAATCTTTCCAGCCTCCTCAGGGCTTGATGGACCGACCCCCATAGCTCCTTTCAGGATACCCCTATTCTCATCAACGAGAAAGAGTATCGCACGGTTAAATCCAAGACCATCACTCATTGTAACAGCGGTAAGGATCATCCTGAGGAGTCTCTCAAGTTCAAGCGTCCCTCTCATAGCGGAACTAATAAAGAAAAGTCGGGATAATTCCTGATTCCTCCTTATCAGTTCTTTTTGAAAGCGTTTCTTCTCTGAGATATCTCTTGAAATGCATATTCCTCCTATAATATTTTCATTCTGATCCCTTACAGGAGAGACAGAGAGGCTTACATCTATTGTTGTCCCATCTTTTCTCTGCCTGATGGTCTCATAATCTCTTAGGAACTCACCATTTTTTATTCTCTCTATATTTTGTTTTTCTATATTTATTAAATACCGAGGGGTAAAAGGCAGAAATCTACCTATGCTTTCTTCCTTTGAGAATCCATACATCTTCTCTGCTGCTTTATTCCATGATGTGACGATACCATCAAGGTCAAAGCTCACGATAGCATCAGGAAAATTCTCTACAGTCTCTTCAAGGTCAGCTTTTTTTTCCAAGGTTCGGAAATTATCCATAATATTTATCTCTGGACATTTGCCTTTTCTATAGCGAGTTTATAGAGCTCAATATATCTTTCTGCTGATCTCTTCCATGAAAAGTCTATTTTCATAGCATTGAGTATCATCTTCTTGAGTTTATCTTTATCAGTATAAACACATATTGCCCTTTTTACTGCATCATGAAAGGCATAAGGAGTATAATCAAAAAAAAGGAAACCTGTTCCTTTTAATGTTAAAGGATCAAAGTCCTGTACAGTGTCTGAAAGCCCCCCTGTTGCCCTGACAATTGGAATACTTCCATACCTCATAGATATAAGCTGTCCGAGCCCGCAAGGTTCATATCTCGAGGGTATTAGAAAGAAGTCTGAGCCAGCATATATTTTGTGGGCTAGGGCCTCCTCAAAACCAATATGAACAGAAATCCTCTCTTTATATCTTTTCCCTGCCTGAGAAAGTCTAACATGGAACTCCTCGTCTCCTTTTCCAAGAACAACAAGGTTTATACCTGACGAGATGAGACCTTCAAGAGATTGAAGAAAAAGATCTATCCCTTTCTGTGCAGAGAGCCTTCCAACTATACCGAAAAGTGGTCTGTCTGCGTTTTCAAGATAAAGTTTTTTTATAAGTCTCTTTTTACACTCTATCTTGCCTTTAAGATTATCAGAATTGAACTTCTCAGGTATATATGGATCTCTTGAAGGGTCCCATTCATCATAATCTATTCCATTCAATACACCATAAAGGTCTTTCTCTCTCTTCTTTAGGACACCTTCAAGTCCGAAACTAAATTCTTTATTGAGTATCTCCTTGGCATATGTAATACTAACAGTCGTTAGTACGTCTGCATAGATAAGACCTGCCTTTAGAAAATTTACCTTCCCATAAAATTCTATACCTTCAGGTTTAAAAAGATCCCATCCAAGACCTGTAAGAGGCATTTCAGAAGCTGGGAAAAGACCTTGATAACCAATATTATGAATTGTAAGCAATGTACCTGTATTCATAAAAAAATTATTACCTTTATATAATTTTTTCAGATACAGGGGTATGAGGGAGGTCTGCCAGTCATTACAGTGAATTATATCAGGGCTGAAATTCAATTTCCTGCATGCCTCAAGCACACCTCTTGCAAAGAAGATAAACCTCGATGCGTTATCTGAAAAATCTCCCAATGGTGTCCCATAAAGTTCATCCCTATCAAAAAACTCATCACAACGTATAAAATAGGCTGATGGTTGATGGGTAAATATCTCCCCCTCTATTAGTCTATCTCCAATAGGTATTTTAATATTTAAATTTGTGCTCTTTAGAGGAATATCTGCCTTCTTTACTTTTCTGTATAAAGGAAGAATTAAATAAGCCTCTTTTTTCATGGCACGATATTCTTTTATAAGTGAACCTGTAACATCTGCAAGCCCACCTGTTTTCGCATATGGCACAGCTTCAGGAGTTGCAATCAATATTCTCATCATAAACTCTCTGATTTTTTGCTATATTTTAGCCTCTCTTAAATATTTGGCTGCCTCTTCAGGAGGTGTTGGATTAATGTAGAAGCCAGAGCCCCATTCAAAACCAGCGATCTTTGTGAGTTTTGGCAA
>JACAEY010000039.1 GCA_013388605.1 Nitrospirota bacterium
AATGATTAATTCATGAGGCGGTGACTTTTAGCCACCGCCTCTCATCCTTAATCAGGAAAATATAGTTTAAAAAGACAACCCTGAAGAATTAAGTATATCAAGCCATTTCTTATGAAATTATAGATCAAATTAGTTGGGAGGATTCCACCAGGTATAATCCTTTTGTTTTATCCTACTTTAACCTTAATAATGTGTACACAACTATAAATAACCCCTGGTGTAATGATTGTTTAGAAATCAGTGACTGTGGCTATGTTCCTCGCCGTGCACATGTTCCTCATGTTCTTCTTCATATCCAGTAAACATTGCTATAATATGAGCCCATGTTGTATGTCCGAGGGTAGCCAGATAGAAGTGGACAATTATGAATGCACTGAAAAATACCCATAGAAATACATGTATAGTGTCTACCACCTGAATTCCTATAATGTTAACAATCGGAGAAAACAATTTTGGATCCCATAGAAATAGACCTGTGATAATCTGAACAGGTATCAAGAGTGCCATAATCATAAGATAAGATACCTGCTGCATTGGATTAAATTTATGATCAGGAGTAGCATGATGAGGGTTCTGGTCTCCAACCATTATCCCCCACCCATAAAATTTTGCTTGAGTTAATGCCTTCTTAGCAAACTCAATTGGACGATGCAGTGGAGGTATATATATCTTTATCCTTAATGTAAGCATATAATATAGAAACCAAATACAGTAATTCGCAAGCAGGATAAAGCCTAGCCAGCTATGGATTTCAACGGCTGTCTCAACAGAAAAGATATTAATTATGTTCCTGATGTTGGCTCCAGTAAGAATCAGAATTATAAAACCAAAGGCATTTATCCAGTGCCAGATTCTAATCGGTAATGGATGAAGATATATTCTTTTCATTTACTCCTTACCCCCTTTCCCTATCCTCCGCAATGATCTTATAGGCGATGTTATTATCCTTAAAGTGATATGTCCAAGAGGAACAGCTATACCACCAAGAAGTGCAATATAAAAAAGTATGTCAAAGAGTCTTATATTGGTACCCCCGATTGCATAAAACTTACGCACTGGTAGTATTGAATACACTGAATTAAGTATCCTTTTCTGGGCTGGTAATAATTTTATCTCACCATTACCTCTGCTAACAGCAATGAAGACATTTTCAAAGTATGGAGATTCAGGATGATGACACTTTACACAATCTCTCGTTGCCTCAGCCTTTGGACTAATATTATGAGCTTCAGAAGCATTGCTCACGTCCATCTTTCCCATGAAGGTTGTCCTTTCACCCTTCTTTGATAATAAAAAGAAAAGGTCCCATACCTCTTTTCCCTGAATATTTCCGTCACCATTAGTGTCTATCTTTTCTTTTAATCCATCAGCTTCAGCATAAATAATCTTCACGGTCTCTTCCTCTGTTAGAGGCTTTCCTGTCTTTGTATTAAAAAGACTAAGATAAATCCTGCGTGTGGAATCAGAAGAATGGCATGCTGGACAGGATACAACATCAAAATGAAGTTGTACAAAGGTTGACAATGTTATAGGAGGATTTTTTAGCCACTTATTATGAACTCTATCCATATCTTTATGACACTTAAAACATCCTTCTTTAATCTTTGTTGTCATCTTTGTTGATTCAATGTCATGAGCATTATGACACGATGAACATACAGGAGCTTCTGCTTTACCCTGAAGCCTCGCTTTGTTGTGAACGCTTGCCTCATATGAGCTGGTCAAGTTACCGTGACACCTATTGCATGATCCCAATCCAAAGGCTTTGTCTATCTTTGTACTAACTAATGAATGGGCACTACCGTGACAGCCAGCACAATGAGGTGCCTGCAGATTTCCACTCTTAAATAAGTTATAGTGAATACTGGTTTCATATTTCCTATACGCCTCTGTATGACATCTTTTGCATAATTCTGCAGCAACAAGATTATATTCGCGAATACTGCTGAATGTTCTGACAGGGTGGCGGGTCTTAGAAAAGATAGTATGGCACTCGCTACATTTAAGATTACTATGTGCAGACCTTTTTAATGTTGCTACATCCACATAAACAGAAAGTGATTCTCCATTCTTCATAGTCATACGCAGTCTTCCTCTATGACATGTAAGGCAATACTGTGATTCTGTAAGAACACCTTTTTGTACCATAATACCGCTAACAGCATGCGAACCATGACATTCAACACAGGTAGCAGTTGCCATTAAAGAGCTGTGTATTGGACTTTTTCTAAGCTGTTCATCAGGGTGACATGTTGAGCATGACTTTGTAAGTAAGACAGTGTACTCTCTTTTATTCCTGAACATTCTAATAGGATGCTTTGTTTTTGAAAATTCTGTATGGCAGGAACTGCATAACATACTACCGTGAATAGAGTTTTTATATTCTAATTCATTTATTGCAAGAGATAAGACTTCACCACTACTAAGGTTTTTGGTCAAACCATGTCTATGGCATGTGAGACAATAGCTAATTTCATTTATATCCTTTTTCCATTCCTCCATCTTCTTAATATAATGGGAACCATGACAATCTACGCATAATGCCTTTGCCATTAGAGGACTATGTATTTGGATTTTCTTAAGCTGTTCTTCAGGGTGACATGTTGAGCATACTCTTGAAGCAGATACAGAATATTCTCTCTTATTCTTAATCTGTTTTTTCTTCTGGATGTGGGCTGCAAGATATCCTGTGTGACAACCGTTACAATTAATACTATTATGTATAGATTCTGCAAATTCGCTCTTACTAATATAGAGGGATAAGACTTCTTTATTCTCCAGAACTTTATACATCCCCTTATTTGAATGGCAGGTCAGACAGACCTTTGCCTCATCTGAAATAGTACTTTTCACCCCATAAGTTTCAAATGGAAAAATCAAAAAGACAAAAAAAAGAACTATTAATATAGCTTTTTTGTCACCCATTATAAACCCCCATAAACGTTTATGGTTTCAGCTCAAGAATTTAAACGAGATGAATTTAGCATATTCAAATGCAAAATGCAAGCATGAAATTTATCTTTTTGACACCTCCAAATGTGTCACGTATAATTTTATAAGTATCATTGAGTAAAAGACATATACTAAAATATTTATTTTTTATGAGGTTTTAATTGATTCCTTATAAAGATGACAATCCAACGAGGACATTCCCCTTTATTACAATACTTATAATTATATTTAACACGTTAATATTCCTATGGGAAATTGCAGCTCCTCAAGGGATGGAAAAGACTGTATATGCTTATGGTGCAATCCCTCAATATATCCTGACTTTTGAAAAGTCACAACCGATCCACCCTGCCCTAACAGTTTTTACTTCCATGTTCATGCATGGAGGTCTCTTTCATCTCGGAGGTAATATGCTCTATTTATGGATATTCGGTAATAATATTGAGGATAAATTAGGACATCTAAGATTTATCTTTTTTTATATCTTCTGTGGAATAATTGCTGCTTATTCCCATGCCATTCTTGACCCACATTCCCTTACCCCTATGATCGGGGCAAGTGGGGCAGTATCAGGCATTCTGGGAGCTTATCTGCTTCTTTTTCCTGGAGCTGGTGTATACACCATTATCTTCCTTGGTTTCTTTGTCCAGATTGTCAAGATACCAGCCCTCATTATCATTGGATTCTGGGCAATAGTCCAGTTCCTCAACGGTCTATTGAGCACAGGCGTCGTTAAAGAGGGTGGAGTTGCATGGTTTGCACATATTGGAGGATTTCTAATCGGTCTTATTACAATAAAAGTCTGGTTGCCAAAGAGGAGAGCAAGATGGTTGTAGCATGCCCAAGGTGTAATAAAAAACTAAGAATAGACGAAGAAAAACTGAGATTCAGAAATGTATTGTTTCAATGTATTAAGTGCAGTAATATCTTTGTTCCCAAAAAACAACGAATATTACAAAACAAAACATCCAGTAATGGTAAGATATTAATTGCACATTCAAACCCTTTTATTGTCAATAAAATCGTTAGACTTTTAAAAAATAATGGTTATTCACCAATAGCATCACATGATGGAATAGATGCAATAATAAAAGCAATTAAGGAACATCCCTTCCTTACAATAATCGAGGCTGACCTTCCAAAGATTAATGGCTTCAAAGTATACAAGAGATTAAAATTAACATGTGAGGCTAAAGATATCAAATTTTTATTTTTAGTTACTTCAGATAGTAATAACAAAAATGATTTTTTTACTTACAAAGATAATTGTAATTTCATAAAGGAATACCAGATATCATCTCTTTTAATAGAAAAAATTGATTTATTAGAAAAGGAGGATGGATTATAATTTTTTAAAAAAATTTAAAAATGAAAGATTATTTTTAAAAAAAAGAGATTATAAGAGATATTTTTTATTTTTAGTCATTAAAAATCCTTGCCTTAAATCTTCACCAATAAGTATATTATTAGCACTCTCTTTTAATGAGTGCTAATAATTATCTAATTAAAAAATTTAAAAGAAAGGAGCGAGATATTATGAAATTCAAACCACTTAGGGACAGGGTATTAGTGAAGTTTTCATCTGAGGAAGAAAAAACATCAGGAGGACTTTTTATTCCTGACACAGCAAAGGAGAAACCGCAGAAAGGAACAGTAGTAGCGGTAGGTCCTGGGAGGATTACTGACGATGGCAAGCTTCAGCCCATGGAAGTGAAGGTTGGTGACACAGTTCTATTTGACAAGTATTCTGGTTCAAAGATCAAGATTGATGAAGAAGAACATCTCATCATTAGAGAAGAAGATATCTTAGGAATAATTGAAAGTTAACAACTCAATTTAAGAAGGAGGAGTAGAAATGGCAGCTAAACAGCTTATTTTTGATGAGGCAGCAAGAAACTCAATTTTAAAAGGGGTATCTTTATTAACTGATGCAGTAAAGGCAACTCTCGGTCCAAAAGGAAGAAATGCGATCCTTGACAAGAAGTTCGGCGCCCCAACAATAACAAAAGATGGTGTAACCGTTGCTAAGGAGATAGAGCTTAAGGATCCATGGGAAAATATGGGAGCACAACTTGTAAGGGAGGTTGCTTCAAAGACATCAGATGTTGCAGGTGATGGTACTACAACTGCGACAGTACTTGCACATGCTATCTACCGTGAAGGAATTAAAAATGTTGCTGCAGGTGCAAACCCAATGGATTTAAAGAGGGGAGTAGAAAAGGCTGTCGAAGTAGTTGTAGAGGAGCTCAAAAAACTTAGCAAGCCAGTTCAGGAAAAAAAAGAGATAGCTCAGGTAGGAACAATTTCAGCAAATAATGATGCATCAATCGGTGAACTAATTGCAGAGGCTATGGATAAGGTTGGTAAAGACGGTGTTATTACTGTTGAAGAGGCTAAGAGTATGCAAACTACCCTTGATGTTGTTGAAGGAATGCAGTTTGATAGAGGATATATATCTCCATATTTCATTACAGACCCTGAAAGGATGGAATGCACTCTCGAAGATATGTATATCCTTATACATGAGAAAAAGATATCGAGCATGAAAGACCTTCTACCGGTTCTTGAACAGATTGCAAAGATGGGAAAACCACTTTTGATAATCGCTGAAGAGGTCGAAGGCGAGGCTCTTGCAACTCTTGTGGTAAATAAACTCCGCGGGACCCTTCAGGTATGTGCAGTAAAGGCACCTGGTTTCGGTGAGAGGCGTAAGGCAATGCTTGAAGATATTGCGGTTCTAACAGGTGGCACAATGATATCTGAAGACCTTGGAATAAAACTTGAAAATATAAAGATTACAGACCTTGGACGTGCAAAGAAAATAACAGTTGATAAGGAAAATACTACCATTGTCGAGGGAGCAGGAGACCCTAAAAAGATTGAGGGAAGGGTCAAACAGATCAAGACCCAGATAGAGGAGACGACATCTGATTATGATAGAGAGAAGCTTCAGGAAAGGCTTGCAAAGCTCGTTGGAGGAGTTGCTGTAATAAATGTTGGTGCGGCAACTGAGACAGAGATGAAAGAGAAAAAGGCCCGTGTTGAAGATGCACTTAATGCAACAAGGGCAGCTGTTGAAGAAGGCATCGTTCCTGGAGGTGGAGTTGCATTTATCAGATGTGTACCAGCTCTTAAGAACCTTAAACTCGAGGACGACCAGCAAATAGGAGTTGAGATAGTAAAAAAGGCTCTTGAAGAACCGATTAAGCAGATTGTCAATAATGCAGGGCTTGAAGGTTCAGTGGTAGTAGAAAAAGTTAAGCATTCCAAAGAGATTAACTTTGGTTTTGATGCTGATAAGGAAGAGTATACCGATATGATGAAGGCTGGTATTATCGACCCTACAAAGGTCACAAGATATGCCCTGCAGAATGCAGCCTCTGTTGCAGCTTTAATGCTTACAACTTCTGTGATGGTCTCAGAGATTCCTGAAGAAGAAAAGACACCTAAGATGCCCGGTGGCATGGGTGGAGAGATGTACTAAGATAAAAACCAGGATTATCTCAAGAATGGGGCGTAAAAAATTACGCCCCTAATTTTTTGTTAACCCTGATGTTATCTTTTTATTTTATGGCACTGCATATGGTTCGGAAATCAAGACTGATGTCTTTATAGAATATTTTGAAAAGCAATGGTAGAGTATACAATTAGCAAATGAGATTTAAGTTCATACTAATTCTTTTAATACTTTCTATTATTATTGGAGCCTCTGCAGGAGGATATTTCGCAATTGAAAAGGGGATACCCTCTGTAGAAGAGCTCAAGAAGTACCGGCCTGAAATTGGGACAAAAATATATGCAGATGATGATGTGCTTATAGGAGAGCTGAAAATTGAAAAAGGCGTTTTTGTCCCTCTAAATAAAATACCTGATCATATGAAGAATGCTGTAATAGCAGTTGAAGATTCAAGGTTCTGGAAACATAGAGGTATTGATTATATCGCAATCATAAGGGCCATGCTGAAAGACGTTGTTTCTGTAAGATTAAAAGAGGGTGGTAGCACAATAACACAACAACTTGCAAAGGTTATATTTCTTACTCCTGAGAAAACTGTTAAAAGAAAGTTAAGAGAAGCAGCTCTTGCTATAAAGATGGAGAAAAATCTGACAAAAGAGGAGATACTTGAACTCTATCTGAATAAAGTCTATTTTGGTCACGGTGCCTATGGTGTTGAGATGGCTTCAAAGATATATTTTGGAAAATCAATAAGGGATATTTCACTTTCTGAGGCTGCACTTCTTGCTGGTCTTATTAAAGCACCTATTGTCTTTTCTCCATATAATGACCTTGTAAAAGCTAAAGAGAGACAGCAGATTGTTCTTTCAAGAATGGAAGAGGAAGGGTACATAAAAAAATCTGAGATGGAAAAAGCCATTAAACAGCCAATCTATCTTTCTAATGTAAAGAGGGGGATAGAAGCCAATAACTATTTTATTGAATATATCAGAAGATATATTGAAGACCAATACGGCGAAGAAATGGTTTATAGAGAAGGTCTAAAGGTTTATACAACACTTAATAGAAATGCACAGCTTTCAGCAGTAAGGGCTATACAGGAAGGGCTCAGGGAAATTGATAAAAGAAGAGGGTGGAGAGGTCCTATAGAACATAGAGATGACATCAATATAAAAAAGGAGCTAAAAAGTGATGAGAAGTTGGATACAGTAATTGCAAACATAGGGGACATATCCTCTGGGCTCGTTCTCAAGGTTAGTGAAAAAGAAGCTTTAATAAAGACAAGGGGCATCTTAGGAAAACTCATGATAGAAGATGCAAAATGGGCGTCTAAGGTTATAGACACTAAGAAAGGTACAATAACTTTTTTGAAAGATTTTAAATTGACACAGATACTCAAACCAGGTGATGTTGTAAAGGTTGGAATTAAGACAATGAAAGGAGGTACTATACGTCTTATACTTGAACAGGAGCCACAGGTGGAAGGTGCCTTTATCGCATTAGAACCTGAGACAGGATTTATAAGAGCAATGGTTGGTGGATATGATTTTATCAGAAGTGATTTTAACAGGGCTATATATGCAAAACGCCAACCGGGTTCTGCTTTTAAACCCTTTATTTATGCTGCTGCATTAGATTATGGTTTTACACCTGCAAGCGTTATTAATGACGAGCCTGTCGTTTACTTAGGCGGTACCAAGGGAGAATGGACGCCTGAGAACTATGACCATAAATTCTATGGTCCAACACGACTCAGGGAGGCATTGACATACTCAAGAAATGTTGTAACAGTAAAATTACTTGATGCAGTTGGAATAGATAATGTAATAGATTTTGCAAGAAGAGTTGGATTTCAGGGCGAAATTCCAAGAGATTTAACCATTTCACTCGGTTCAATAAGTATTACTCCCATGGAACTTGCTCTGTGTTATAGTGTATTTGCAAGTGGTGGGCTTAAAGTAAAACCTATAGCTATAAAATATATAATTGATTCAAAAGGACGAGTTCTTGAAAGTAATGAATTCGAGGCTGAAGAGGTTATAAGTCCTCAGACAGCTTTTTTAATAACATCAATGTTGGAAGATGTTATAAAATATGGGACAGGCTGGAGGGCTAAAGCGCTCGGCAGGCCCGTGGCGGGAAAAACAGGAACTACAAACGATTATAGAGATGCATGGTTTGTAGGATATACTCCAGATTTAGTTTCTGCTGTATGGGTAGGTTTCGATGATATGAGGACACTTGGATCCCATGAGACAGGCGCTCGTGCTGCATCACCTATATGGGTCTCTTTTATGAAAAATGTATTAAATGGAGAACCTCGGGAATTCACTCCTCCAGATAATGGCATAATAACTTGTTTTATTGATCCAGCCACAGGGCTTTTATCCAGAGACGAAGCAAAAGCGATAAAAGAATATTTCAAGGATGGTTCCGAGCCTAAACATTTTGCACCATCAACGTCCATCTGGAAAATTAGGGAAGATTATAAGGATCTTAATTTCGATTAGACTTTATGATTAATCCAGCGATATTCAGAGAATATGATATACGGGGTATATGGGGAAAAGACCTCACAGAGGAAATTGTTTATATAATAGGAAAGGCGTTTGCTGTTTATCTGAAAAATGTAACAAGAAAAGAAAAAATAAAAATAAGCATAGGAAGAGACGTAAGATTGAGTTCTCCTGCTATTTTTAAGTCTATTAAAAAAGGGCTTATTGATAGCGGAATTGATATTGTTGACATAGGTGTATGCCCGACCCCTTTACAATATTTTTCTCTATTCCACCTCCTGCTTGATGGAGGGATAATGATAACAGGAAGTCATAACCCTCCTGAATTTAATGGCATGAAACTCTCAACAGGCAAAGATACCCTTTACGGACAGAAGATACAGGAAATAAAAAAGATAGCTGAAAAAGGTAATTTTATCAAAGGGAAAGGAAAAACAGAGTCTTATGAAATTATCCCTGAATATAAAAGATATCTAATGAAAAATTTCTCATCTTTTAACAGAATGAAAGTTGTTGTTGATGCTGGTAATGGAACTGCCGGAATCGTTGCACCAGAAATCATCAGAGAACTTGGCTGTGAGGTTATAGAACTTTATTGTGAACCAGATGGAAATTTTCCCCATCATCATCCAGACCCCACTGTAATGGAAAACATCAAGGACCTGATTGAAAAGGTTATATCTTCAGGCTCAAATATAGGGATTGGTTATGATGGAGATGCTGATAGAATCGGTATTGTTAGTGATAAGGGCGAAGTAATATGGGGTGACAGGTTGATGGTTATTTTTGCAAGAGACATCATAAAAAATTTAGACTCAAAACCCAAAAGTCAAAAATCAAAATCTCCAATATTTGTTGGCGAAGTTAAATGCTCCCAGATAATGTACGATGAGATAAAGAAAATTGGGGGTAATGCTATTATGTGGAAAGCAGGGCACTCGCTCATAAAACAGAAGATGAAGGAAACAGGGGCACTACTCGGGGGAGAAATGAGTGGTCATATGTTCTTTGCTGATAGATATTTCGGATATGACGATGCCATATATACAAGTTTAAGGCTACTGGAGATACTCTCGAAAAATGGTTCACCTTATTCTATAGATAGACTCCTGAGCGATATCCCAAAAAGCATATCAACACCTGAGATCAGGATACAATGCCCTGATGATATAAAGTTCAAGGTGGTTGAAAGATTAAAAGAGAATTTTACGGACTATCCTTTAAATGATATTGACGGTATAAGAATCCATTTTGAAGAAGGATGGGGATTGATAAGGGCATCTAATACTCAACCAGCTCTTGTTCTGAGGTTTGAGGCAAAAGATGAAGATTCACTTAAAAAAATAAGAGAGCTTATAGAAGGAAGACTCAAAAATGTTATGTCAGAGTTAAGATAATTTATACACAGAGTCACCAAACTTCTTCATAAATGACCATTTGATTTGTATTTTTCAGACTTACTCAATAACTATCTTTGACTTTAGTTCCATCAATCAGCTTTTTCCTAATATCTTCCCAATTTCTAACATATACTCCATCCTCAGTGTTATAGAAACTAAAAGCAATAGGTTTATATTCCTTCGCAGAATTAATTACATCTGAACTACCGACTACTGCTTTGATTTTGAATCCTTTTTCGACAAAATCGCTGAATACTATACCTCCGTCCCATGAAATCAAAGGGAAATCTTTTAAACTGTTTTTCTTCAGCCATTCTTTTACCGTTTTTATATTCATTAGGGAGGTCTTCAAAAGTACAACAGGAAATCTTTTATCTATTTCTCTTATGATTTTCTCGCTTTTTTCTCTCAGCTTTCCTGAAAATCTAACAAATAAACAATTTTCTGCATCAATGAACACAATATAAGAACCTTTACTAATAGAAATAAGTAAACCTTCCCCTTTATCCTTTACGGATTTTACACTAATCCGATATCTACCTCTTTTAACCGGAACAAACTCTTTGAATGCAAAACCATCTCCACCTGTGAGACTTTTCCCAATGGTTTTCCCATTGATAAAGAACTCTACAACTTCACCACCTTTTTTAAACAATTTCCCCCTAACTTCAGATTTAAGCATGACTTCTTTACCCACAGGAGAAACAATGTCATAAACAACTATATCTGATAGGGCTATAGCTGGGAAAAAGCTTAATAAAATTATAAATATCACTGTCTTTATAAAAAATCCTATCATCTTTGTGTCTCTAACTTTAAATTTGTCCATTGTAAAATATATTAAAATTCATAGCTTTTCATCCGAAGAAACATAATGACGACACCTTAAAAATTAATCCACATCCTTCTTCACAGAAAGGATATATTAGAGTTATCCAGACATCATACTTTAACAGAAAGGGGACTGACATACAATTATCCTGTCGCTTCATTGTGTTTATATTGGACTTAATCTGGAGGTAACATCAAAAATATTGTAAAATTAAAATATATCATTGGTGTCCAAAATATTCTATATAAGAGTTATGAGACCCGATTTTCGAACCAAAATAAACTACCTCCTATTACGTTTAAACCTTCACATGACTTTAATCACTATTAATAATCTTTGGCTGAGACCTCTGCTTCGACCCTGGGGCTCATCGAGGTTACCCGTGATTTTGCTTCTAAAATCGTTTCTCATACCTGTCTTTCTAAGAGCATGAAGTATTATTTTGGACAGCAATGAAAATATATAAATATTGAGTTTATGTTTAAAAGAAGCATTAATCCAGAACACCCTCTGAGAAAACTTTTCAGAAAGGCTCTTAATTTTGGATTAAACTATAATCCTTCAGAAAAGACGGAGGTCATAGACTACATAGAAGACCAAATATTATGTGAATTTATACATATTGATAATCTATATAAAATCAGAAATGCATCAGGGAAAAGTCTTGAAGATATAGCTGATATTCTCTCTGAAGGTGATGTCCTTCTTAATGCCCAAAGTTTTTCAAGAGAGTTTCAGGTCCACAAACACATCGGAGATTATACCCTCTTTATTCTTGGCATGTTCCCTGAATCCCTATCGAAAAAAAGAGGGAAAGAATTTATCCTTGGGAAATTGGTTATACCAGATGCCAGTCTCTCAGAACATTACATAATACAGGGAAGCAGGTCATATCAGATTGCCTCTGAGTTTACCGATAAAGAATTATTCTCAGAACTCTCTTCAAATTTCTTGCTATATATGAATGTACTCGACCTTGTTAGAATTTATCTCGAGTCCATAAAAAACAAGGAGTTCCTAAAAGCAAAGGGAATAATAAGTGGAACGGAATAGGTCTTTTCTATAATTTTCCTAAATGTTTTATATAACATAAATAACAGTGGAAAGACTAAAAAGATAATATGAAAATCTCTGTTAGGGTTAAGCCCAATATGAAGGAAGATAGAATAGTGAAAGTTGGTGATGTGTTCACTGTTTCGGTAAAAGAGCCTGCAAGAGAAGGGAAAGCCAATGAGGCATTGATAAATATCCTTTCAAAATATTTCAAAGTTACAAAGTCCCAAATTGTTATTTTAAGTGGTATCAAATCTAAAAACAAAATTATAGAGATAATTCCTATTAGGAGATAAGGTTTTCTAAAAGTGTTTACAATTTGATAGTGATTAAGTTAGAGTAGTTAAGAAGCTTTTAAAAGTAAGAAAGCCTCAGAGATTTTAAAAGCTCTGAGGCTTTTATTTTAAACATCTAAATCCGCTTAGAGAGATGATTCTTTCTTTCGGAATAAAAGGAGGAGGAGGAGTTTATGGAGAAAAAGATTTATGTAGGAAATATTTCATTTAAGGCAACAGAAGATGATATCAGGGATCTTTTTTCTCAGGTTGGTGAGGTTGAATCAGTCAAAATAATAACTGATGCACACACAGGACAACCAAAGGGTTTTGGCTTTATTGAAATGTCATCGAAAGAAGATGCTACCAAGGCAATCTCTGCACTCAATGGAAAAATATTTATGGAGAGAACTCTATCTGTTGCTGAAGCACGACCTCAGCAGTCAAGAGATAGGCGGAGCTTTACAGATAGGAAAAGTGGTGGTTTCGGAAATAAAGGAAGACGCTGGAGATAAACACTTTGAATGTAAAAGTTCACGATAATGATATTGAAAGAGCACTCAGGACACTGAAAAGACAACTTCAGAAAGAAGGTTTATTCAAAGAGATTAAAAAAACAAGCTTTTATGAAAAACCGTCGGAAAAGAAAAAAAGAAAGCAGAAGGAAGCAAGAAAAAAGAGGATAAAAAGGATAAGATAGAATTTTTATAATTCTTTCAATTTTTCTGCTTGGTAGTGAGTAATGAGGCTATCAATTATCTCGTCAATATCTCCCTCAAGAATCCTATCAAGTTTGTGTAAGGTCAAGCCGATTCTGTGATCTGTTACTCGGTTCTGAGGAAAATTATATGTTCTTATCTTTTCACTCCTGTCACCTGTTTTTACCAATTGTCTCCTCTCAATCGCTCTTTCTCTTTCTTTCTTTTCTATCTCAGCCTCATAAAGCCTTGACCGTAAAACCTTCATCGCCTTTTCTTTATTTTTTATCTGTGAACGTTCATCCTGGCATTGAACAATAAGTCCTGTTGGTAAATGCACAATCCTTACAGCCGAGTAAGTTGTGTTAACACCCTGCCCTCCTGGTCCTGATGAACAAAAGGTATCTATTCTGAGGTCTTTTTCATCAATCGTTATATCAATTTCCTCTGCCTCTGGAAGAACTGCAACTGTCGCTGCAGATGTATGAATTCTTCCTGATGCCTCTGTAACAGGTACACGCTGAACCCTGTGAACTCCACTTTCATACTTTAATCTGCTATATGCTTCTCTTCCTTGAATAGAGGCGATAACCTCTTTTACTCCTCCCAATCCAGTAATATTCATATCTATCATCTCTACCTTCCACCTTTTTCTTTCAGCATATTTCATGTACATTTTAAATAGCTCAGAAGCAAATAAAGCTGCTTCCTCCCCTCCTGTGCCTGCCCTTATTTCGAGTATTACATTCTTTTTATCACGGGGATCTTTTGGGATAAGCATTATCTTAAGTTCTTCTATTAACTTTGGCTCTCTCTCCTTGAGTGAATCAAGTTCTTCCTGTGCAAGTTTACGAAGATCTCCATCACCACCTTTTAAAATCTCTTCAACCTCTTCAATATCAGAGAGGAGCTTTTTATATTCCCTTATCTTATCCACAAGTGGTCTAAGTTCTGATTGCTCTTTTGAATACTTAAGCAATTCTGCTGGTTTTGATAAAATTGACGGATCAGAAAGTAGTGTTGTAAGTTCTTCATACTTTTCTTCTATTGCTTTAAGTTTTTCTAACATCTATCTCCTCTATTTTTAGAACTTCCTCGAGCGCCTTTATAGCAACCTCAATCTGGCTGTCATCAGGCTCCCGTGTAGTAAGTCTCTGTAATATAAGACCTGGCATAATAATAATGTTCACAAGAGGATTGTTATTCATCTTTGATGAAAATTTCAGGAACTCAAATGAAACACCTGCAATTGCAGGAATAAGGATGAGCCTAGATAAAAATTTGTTCATATATGACCAATCCTTTGGTATTAGAGAAAAAATAAGGATACTCACAACCATAACAATCAGTAAAAAACTTGTTCCGCATCGAGGATGACATGTACTGTAATCTTTTATCTCTTTTATTACCAGTTTTCTTCTATCCTCATAGGCATGAATTACCTTGTGTTCAGCCCCATGATATTCGAATATCCTCCTCATCTCTTTCCACATCCCAATCGCTGTTAAATAAAGGAGGAAGATAAAAACCCTGATTATTCCATCAACAAGGTTAAAGATTATAGAGCTTTTGGAGATATAAGGGAAAATAATCCCTAAAAGCTTGGTTGCATAAAGAGGAAGAAGTATGAAAAGTGCTATTCCGAGGATAAAAGAAAATACAATAGTTAAAGTGAGAGACATGAGACAGGGAGATTTCTTATTCTCCTCTTCAAATGACATTTTTGCAGAATACTCTATTGCCTTTATACCAAGAGAGAGTGCTTGATAAAGCATTACTATCCCTCTTAGAATGGGAAGCATTAAGATTCTCGGTATCGATTTCAGTATCTCTTTTTTGACGTGAATATCTCCACTCGGACCTCTAACCGCTACTGTCCAGCCTTTTCGGGACTTCATCATAACCCCTTCAATAACTGCTTGTCCACCTATTTTTTCCATTTTTTTCAAAAAAAATCGTTAGTCGAAAAGAAAGACTAACGATTTTGAATTTTTTAATTCTCTACTTCTCTGGGCTTTTTGCCTGTTTCCTTGTATATTTTTTTCTGAATTTCTCGACCCTGCCTTCAGCATCAACAATCTTCTGCTTTCCAGTAAAGAAGGGATGACATTTTGAACAAATATCAACCCTCATCTTCGGTTTTGTTGACCTTGTTGCAAAGGTCTCACCGCATGCACATACAACCGTAGCCTCTACATATTTAGGATGAATTCCTTCCTTCAATTTCTTCCTCCTGTAAAATATTCAATTTAATTTATTTTAAATAATTCTAATAGATTTAATATACTTTTATCAATCTTGCGAATTGCCTCATCAAAAATCTATATGAAAATGATTCGTTGCCTCATTTAAAAATCTATATGAAAATACCACAATGTCTCCTGGTAAAATGAAACATAGGAGGCAGAGATGAGGTTAACGATGAAGGAAAAGAAGAAACGATGGGATTAGGGTCAGGCCTTTAATCTTGCTATTTAGGTTTTAGATATGAGAGTGCCTCAGAGGGTCAGGGCTTTCTATATAATTTCTGGGAATTAAATGAATTAAATTACTAAATTAATGTGCAATAATGATTTTTACAAATAGTGCATAAACGATATTCCCGCAACACAGATAATTTCTTTCTTGACAAAAGGCACCTTATAAGTATA
>JACAEY010000137.1 GCA_013388605.1 Nitrospirota bacterium
TTCCACGGGTGATAACATGATAAAATGCTCCCTCAAATTCTATCCTCGGCTTGCGTGCCATGAGAAAGAATATCAGAATAGATATTTAATTGTCAATAGTCAAGTCTGACCCCTTATTACTTGACCCGTTCAAATACCACATCTGCAAGCAATTTCATGAATAATATAGGTTAAAGGTATATATTATGTCTGTTCTTTAAATCGGGCTTTTAAAAGATTTTTATGTGATAGCATTTTCTTTACTGAAGGGAAAAGCCTCATATGAGTATGCGGTAGGAAGAGGGCTGACATATATTCTTCCATAAAACCACGCGATACAGATAGTTCTATGTATGTCATTTTAGATGCAATGACGCCAGCCTCTTGTCTTAGCTCTTTGGAAAGAAGACATAAATATGCTCCTGTGACACATGCGTTTCCAATAAAAGAAAATTTTTCTTTTGGGATGTCTGGTAACATACCAAGGATAATTGCCTTGTCTATATCAATATAATTACCGAATCCTCCTGCAATATAGACCCTATCAATAGCATCAAATCCGATACCCACCTCTTTTAATAGAAGGGAAACTCCTGCATAGATTGCCGCCTTTGCCCTGAGAATATTTTCTATATCTACCTCTGTCAGAACTATCTTTCTTGTATTGTTTTTGAAAAAAATGAACTCTAACCCATCAAATCCCTCCCTTATCCTTTCTGTTTGTAGTTCTTTATTAAATTTTCCTTTCTGGTCAATTACACCTTTTAGAAACATCTCTGCAATGGCATCAATCATACCAGAGCCACATATACCAATTGCATTTACACCGCCAATAACACCAAGCTTAGGTTCAAAAGTCACAGGATCAATATTTACTGACTCTATAGCGCCTTCTGTTGCTCTCATACCATGTCTTATACCGCTTCCTTCAAAACAAGGCCCTGCTGAACAGGCGGCTGTCACAAGCCATTCTTTGTTCCCTATGACTATTTCACCATTTGTTCCAATATCCATAAAAAGGGCTATTTCTTCTTTTCTATGCATCTTTGAAGCGAGCACTCCTGCAACTATGTCACCTCCTACATAACTCGCAATACATGGGAGAGAGAAAACAGGAGCCCTTGGATTCGCTCTAAGGTTAGCTGTCTCTGCCATCCATCTCGGAAAAAAATTGACTGTTGGGACATAAGGCTCTTCTCTGATATAGGCAGGATTAAGACCCCAGAATATATGGGTCATTGTGGTATTTCCAGCTATTACAACAGATTCAATATCTTCTTTTTTTATCTGATGTCTTTCAAGTAAGGTTGATGAAAGGTCATTGATATCTGTAACTACTGTGTCCCTGAGTTCATTGAGCCCTCCACTTTCAGTTGCATAGACAATACGTGTAATAACATCATCTCCATATCTCATCTGTGAATTATAAGTTGAACCAACATCAATAAGAAGTCCATTTAAGAGATTAACAAGATATACGACAATAGTGGTTGTGCCTATGTCAACTGCAAGTCCGTATCTCTCTTTCTTAATATAAGCGGGTAATACATAGACAATATCATGACCAACAGTGTATCCAAGAGTAACTTTCCAATCATAATCTCTTAATGAATTTGCAAGAGATGATACAAATTCATGGACAAATCTCATTCCTATCAAATCTTTTTCTTCAAGAGACCTTTTAAGTCTTTCAAGGTCACTGATATTATCTTCTATTGAAGGGGGTGGAAGTATTAATGTAATCTGTCTTACCATTGGTGATATACTTGCATTAAGGGAATTAATTAAATCAAGGAGGTCACCTGATTTTGAGAGGACGATTTTCTCACCAATAACAAGTCTTGATTCCTTTGGTATATCGACGACTAAGTTTTCCTCAGGGAATGTCTGACATGCGAGTGTAATCCCAGAGTTAAGATCATGTGGTTCGAGTTTTCCTGTTGAGACAACTTTTGTTTTTCCTTTGATAATCCTGATCCGGCATTTGCCACATATACCTTTTCCTCCACAAGATGAAACAAGATATACACCATTCTTTTTAAATGCCTCAAGGAGGCTCTCATCTTTATAAGATTGAAGAGTTGTACCAGTAGTTAATTTAATATCCATAATACCGATAAACTATCGGAAATCAGACACCTCAAAAGCCTCCGTAACCGACAGTCACCTTATTGCCGTCAACAATAACAGGAACTTTCCGAACACCCTCTGAATATTTAAGCATTTCATTTAATCTGTTATTGTCTAATTTAACATCAAAATATTCAGCCTTGTCTCCATATGCCAGCCTGGCTTTTTCAGTAAAAGGTCAGCCAGCTTTTCCGTAAATAATAACCTTATCCACCATTGCATTACCTCCTTATAATGAAAACTTCTGGTTATTAAATTTATGAAACATTATATCAAATCTGCCTTTTATTTCAATAATCTATTTACTTTTTCTGTGATATAATTGCTGTCCAAAATATTCTATATAAGAGTTACGAGAGCCGATTTTCGAACCAAAATAAACTACCACTTATTATGTTTAAACCCGAATTACGCAAGGCTCACTATAAAGCCTTGTAGCCGCAGGCTTTAGCCTGCATTTTAATCGCATAAAA
>JACAEY010000148.1 GCA_013388605.1 Nitrospirota bacterium
ATATTCTCCCTTGTTCACTTCTCAGAATTTCATCAACTGAAGGTAGAGATGATAGGATCTTTTGTTTTTCTTCCGCCTCTTTTTCTACCATAGAATTAACTTTTTCTCATAAGGTTTTTTGATAAGAAAATAACACAATTCTCACATGTCTTTTTTGTATCAATACTACACATATTATTTTTAAGCTCCCAGCATGGTTTTGTCTTATCAATATAAGCAGAACATTTTGCTCTTTCTTGTTCAGAACAGTCGGTTAATTCCCAACATGGTACATAATCAAGTAATTTTTTTATTCCCTCTATGCTTATTTTCTTGTTGTGTATAAGATATCTCAAGCATTTGAGCCATTTGAGGTCATTCTCTGAATAAAATCTATTTCTCTTTCTTCTGGCGGGCTTTATAAGACCATGTTTTTCATAGAGTCTGATTGTCTGGTCAGTAATCCCGATTAATTCAGCTACAACACCTATAGGAAATAGAGGTGCATCTCTTTTTTCTTCATCTGTCATTTCAGAAATAAGCTTTTTCATTTTTTATTATTTTACTATAAATAACTTCCTTTTAAAATCATCTTAAAAATCATATCACATCTGTCCAAAATAATACTTCGTGTTCTTAGAAAGACAGGTATGAGAAACGATTTTAGAAGCAAAATCATGGGTAATCTCGATGAGACCGGAGTCGAAGCGGAGGTCTCAGCCAAAGATTATTAATAGTGATTAAAGTCAGGTGAAGGTTTAAACATAATTGGAGGTAGTTTATTTTGGTTCGAAAATCGGCTCTCATAACTCTTATATAGAATATTTTAGACAGCAATGAAATCATATATTTTTAGTTGATTTATTCATGAATTTTTAATGAAAATAAAAAATATTATGTGCAAAAAGATTCACAATTTATTTAAAAAAATCGGTTGTAAAGATATTTACCTTGTTTACTTTATCCCTTTTTTCATTATTATGATTGTGATAAATAGCTTTGAATATTATGCCTTTCCTGAACCAACAAAAGATTCTTACAAAGAAGAGTCCTTGCAAAAGGGAAGGTTTCATAATGAAAAATTCTTCTATGAAATATACTGGCTTGGGATTTATGCTGGAAAGGCAGTCTTAGAAACCTCTTTTGATAAAGATGTCTTGCGTATCTCTTCAAGAGCAAACTCAGCTCCATTCATCTCAACTTTTTATACTGTAGAGGATTATGCAGAAAGTTTAGTCAAAGATGGAAAGGCTGTGCATTTTAGAATCAAGCAGCGCGAGGGGAGATACAGGAGCAATAAAGAAACAATATTTGATATAAACAACAGAAAGATTATATATTTCGACTATCTTAAAAGTAAAAAGAAGGAACACAGTCTCAATAGCACCATGTGGGATGTGATCTCCGGGTTTTTTTATCTGAGGACCCAACCTTTAACAATCGGAAAAGCTATCTATATTAATGTATTTGACAGCAATAAGTTCCTCAAAGCAGAGGTTAGTGTGTTAAGAAAAGAGAAGATTAAAGTCAAAAGTCTTGGTGAAGTAGCCACGATAGTTATAAAGCCAGATCTCAAATCTGAAGGGCTATTTCACAGAAAAGGGGATATCTTCATCTGGCTTACAGATGATGAAAAGAGGATTCCTGTGAAGATTGAAACAAAAGTACCCATCGGTAAAATAGTCGCAGAATTGAAAAGTTTTTGAGGTTCATTCCTATCAGTTCAGTGATATGTGCGAAATAGCTCAGAAATCAGTCGAAAATTGTTAATCTCTAATCTGTTCAATAGCTAAAAAATTTTAAAAATAAGAAATAAAAAGAACTTTTTGTAGTAGTAATGATGGCATAGACTTTGTTTATATGACCAAAGGGCTTTATTGAAGAGAAGTCCTTCAAGAGTTTAGCGATTGATTTTCTTCCAGACAGGAAGACCTGCCATAACCCTCCCCCTTTTCTTCCTGTCTGGAGGATGTTTTTCTGGATTTTTAATTTTAAAAAATTAAGCTCTAAAATGATATAATCTATTTATTCTTTTTAATATTTATCGGAGGTTCTGATGATAGTCATAGCTGATAATCTAAATACGCGTAATAAAACATATATGGAAGCCTTAAGAAATAAAAATAAAAGGACTATTTTGGAGATTGTTAAAAATCTTTCACATGCAGATATGATTAATGTGCAATGTTCCTTAGATGGATCGGTTGATGAAGAAAACCTTCCATTTGTTGTTGATATTGTCCATAATGAGGTTGGGAAAAACGTTTGCCTTGATACAAGAAACCTTTCAGCATTGAAAAGTTCTATATCGCTATGTAAAAGTCCGCCACTAATTAATTATATCTCCGCAACTGAACCTGAAGACAAGGAGGAAATGCTTGAACTTGTGGCTAATTCAGGGGCATCTCTTATAATTAGGGCAACTAAGGCAACTCCACCTTCATCTTTAGAAGCAAAACTTCAAATAGTCGAGGATCTTCTTGAGATGTCAAATTTCGCTGATATCCCGAATGAAAGATTATTTGCAGACCCTTCTCTTGTCCATATTGGAAGGGGAGTGGGTCAAAAGCATATAGCCAATTCTACAGAATGTATCAAAATCCTCAAGGATTTGATAGAACCACCGATAAAAACAATTGCCTGGATTTCAAATATTTCTTCAGGGATGCCTTTAACCCTGAGAAAAAAAATTGAGTCCGCGTTCCTCTGTTATTTTGCAGGTGCAGGGCTTGATGCTGCAATGGTTGATGTCCTTGATAAAGATATAAGAAACGCTATTTATCTAATCAAGTCCTTCAGGGATGAGATAGTATTTTCGCCAGCGGATATCTCTTGAAAAGATTATTTTAAGAGAGATTTCTTATTCTGGTTTTTCTTGAAGTCTCTATTCTTGGAAATAATATAGAACCTTTTTTTATCTTTTCCCCGGGCATTAGTAGTCCCCATTTGCCCTCATTTTCAAGATTTGCCTCTGATAAATCTCCTTTTACATTGAGCTGTCTCCACATCTCTTCTGCTGCTGATGGCATGAAAGGAAAGAGATAAATTGCTAAGATCCTTAATGTTTCAGCAAGAGTGTAAAGCACTCCTGAGAGTTTATCGGTATTCTTTGCCTTCCATAAGTTCCACGGTGCTTCAACCTCAATCAGTTTGTTAGCAAAATTAATCACAGACCAGATTTTCTCTAAGACATGACTAAACAATAGTCCTTTCATCAGATGCTCAAGCTCTATTTCTCCAATATTTTTAACCTCTTCCACAAGTATCATAATATTAGTTTCTTTAATATTATTTAAATCCCCTTTAATATAATAAGAAGGTGGCTGCGGGATTTCACCACCATAATATTTTTCTATCATCGTAAGTGTTCTGCTGAGTAAATTACCCAGGTCATTAGCAAGGTCTGTGTTATTGCGCTTTATGAGTGCCTGTTCAGAGAAATCACCATCAAGTCCGAAAGGAACCTCACGGAACAGAAAATATCTGAAAGAATCGATCCCATATTTATTAACCATTTCATTTGGGTCAACAAAATTTCCAAAAGATTTTGACATCTTCTTTCCCTCAACTGTCCACCATCCATGTGCAAAAATATTTCTGGGAAGTGGCATATCAATAGCCATTAGCATTGTTGACCAGTAGATTGCATGAGTTGTTAATATATCTTTCCCTATCAGATGGTGATCAGGGGGCCACCAGTTCTCCGAGAGAGGTAAGGTATAAGGTGCGAGATATCTTGTTGCTGAGTAGTAGTTTAAGAGCGCATCGAACCAGACATATGTTACAAATTTTTCGTCAAAAGGCAGAGTAATACCCCATGAAAGCCTTCCTTTTGGTCTTGATATACAAAGGTCGCCAAGGACATTATTTTCTAAAAAACCGAGAACTTCATTTCTCCTCGCCTCAGGGAGTATATATGTAGGATTTTCTTTAATGTGATGGATAAGTCTTTTCTGATATTTTGACATCAAAAAGAAATAATTTTCCTCTGAGATGTGTTCAACTGGTCTTTTGCATTCAGGGCAATTGCCATCAACCAATTCTTTCTCTGTCCAGAATCGCTCGTCGGGAATGCAATACCATCCTGTATATAGCCTTTTTTCTATCTCGCCTTTTTCATACAAATTCATTAATAAAGATTGGACAATCTTAATATGTTCAGGGTCAGTGGTTCTTATAAAAGCATCATTCGTAACATTGAGTTTTATCCAGAGATTCTTAAAATTATCGACCATGATGTCTGCATGTTCTTTCGGAGTTCTTCCTTTCTCTTGTGCTGCTTTCTCGACTTTCTGTCCATGTTCATCAGTGCCTGTTAAAAAAAATACATCTCTGCCTTTCAGTCTGTTATATCTTGCGATGATATCTGCTGCAAGTGTTGTATAGGCATGTCCAATATGTGGTATATCATTTACATAATAGATAGGGGTAGTAACATAGAACCTGCTATGAGTTGAGTGTCTTTGATTGTTCATTTTTTATGAGACCTTTTTCTTCGTTTTTTTCTGTGGACCAGAAAATTTCTGAAGCCTTTTTTTTGTTCTTGTCTTAAGGCTGCTTCAATTTCCTGAGAAGACTTTTTGGGAATTATTTTAATTTCTGGTTCATTTACTTCTACAGCAGAGTCAACTTGGGAAACTATTGTCTCTAACTCCTCTGCATCTTCTGTTATAGAGATAGAGTCTTCTTCTGAAAGTGAGATGCTTTCTGTAAGCATTTCATCATATTCGTAACCAAGGCAGCACATAAGCCTTCCACATAATCCTGAAAGTTTTCCAGTATTGAGGATGAGCTCCTGTTTCTTTGCCATCTTGATAGAGATTGGTTCAAAAATTGTAAGGAATTTTGCACAACAAAGTTCTTTACCACATATTCCTATGCCCCCTATCATCTTTGCCTCATCTCTGACACCTATCTGTCTCATTTCTATGCGTGTCTTAAATCGAGCCGCAAGATCTTTTACAAGCTCTCTGAAATCTATCCTCTTTTCAGCGGTAAAAAAGAATATAATCCGTTTTCTATCAAGGGTTACCTCTGTTGACACAAGTTTCATAGGCAACCCCCTTGCCATTATTCTTTCAAGGCAGTAATCTTTTGCTTCTACTTCAAGTTTGTTGTTTTCCTCCTTCTGAGTTAAATCCTCTTCTGTAGCTTTACGAATTATTTTTTTCAATTCGACCTCGGGATTATCTATTGTGTTTCTTTCAATTATTACATTCCCTATGCTGAGACCGAATTCAGACTCTGCAACGACTAAATCCCCTTTGGTAACTTCAATACCATCAGCTTCAAAATCGTATATTCTCCCACATTGCTTGAAACGTATCCCTATAATTTTGGGCATTATATATACCTCACAGAATCAAAGTTTAAATTTTCACATTTTTTAGCACCCTCAAGAGAGAGGCTGTGTAGTTCCACGTTAGGGACTTGTTCAGATTGAACTTAAAAAATCCCATTAGTGCATTTAATTTCTGATAATGTTCTATTATAACCCTTAAATCTATACCATTGCCGAATTCCTTTATGTATTCTTTAATATCGATGTTAATAATATCTTTTACTTCTTTTGTTATTTTAGTAATGATTATGTCCCTGAAGAAGATTAAGGCATATTCTAACCATTTTTTCATCTCTTCTTTTGAATTCCAACTATCTTTTTCAGCTTTCATCATCTCTCTTAATACTTTCAGAAACCACTCTCTCTCTTCAAGAAGGTCTGTTGAGACTGCAAGACCAGGTCTGCCCATAGAGAGACGGACAATGGTTGAAAGTCGTGAGTCAAAGGGGGATAAGGGAGGATTAGACTTTTGACTAATGACTTTTTTGCATGCCTCGTAAGAGAGTGGAGTGAAATTCACCCTTGAACATCGTGAGAGTATTGTTTCAGGAAGAATGTCTGGTACCGATGTTATAAGTATTATGAGGCTATTTATCGGAGGTTCTTCAAGTGTTTTGAGAAAGGCATTTGCTGCAAAAGGGTTCATTGCCTCAGCTTCTTCTACGATTATGACCTTCCATCTTCCTTCAAAAGCCTTTAAAGAGAGTGTTTCCTCAATTTTTCTTATCTCTTCTATCCTGATTTGACCACCTGTGGGAGAGATTATGTGGATATCAGGGTGAACACCTGAATCTATCTTTTTACAGGAAGAACATACATCACAACAGTCAAATTGTGACTCCTGATGTGTGATATGCAATAAGTCTTTATTGTCTATCTCATTAGTTATTACGCTTGGGGCGTTGCTGCGTTTCAGACAATTTAGCGCCTTCGCAAGATTGATAGCAGTAAATTTTTTACCAACACCAGATTCTCCTGCAAAAAGATAAGCAGAAGGTATCCTTCTCCTCTTGATTGTTCTAAGGAGTATATTGACTGCCTTTTCCTGATCAAGTACATCTTGTAGCGCCATAATATTAAATTCTAATTCATCTCTAAATAAGTTTTTGAGTTATAATATTCATGACGATGTCTATTATTTTTTTATGTATATCCTCTATACTTTGGTTAGCATCTATTAATTTTATTCTCTCAGGTTCTTTTGCTGCAATCTTGAGATAACCTTCCCTCACCTTTTTATGAAATTTTATATCCTCAAGCTCTAATCTATCTTTTTTATTTATGCCTTTGTTCCGTTTCAGTCCGATTTTCACATCGAGGTCGAGGAGAATAGTAAGATCAGGTTTTAAACCTTCTGTAACTATCTCTCCAAGTAAGTCTATCAGTTTTAAATCTATTCCCCTGCCATAGCCCTGATATGCTTTAGTAGAATCTATAAACCTATCTGTTATGACTATAAAACCCTTTTTCAATGCAGGAAGGATAACCTCTTTTATATGCTGTACACGTGAGGCATTGTATAGCAAGAGCTCAGATAGAGGGGTCATCTTCTTGTTTTCAATAGAAAGAAGCAAATCCCTGATTTTTAGTCCTATTACTGTACCACCAGGTTCTGCTGTAAGAATGACTTTATATCCTATATTTTTTAAATACTCATTAAGGAGAGAAGATTGTTTTGTCTTACCTGTTCCCTCAATCCCCTCAAGAGATATGAATATACCCTTCTTAAAGCCCGTGATGCTTGATGCGTAATGCGTAGTACGATTCTTCATTCCGAAACTGACCTCTTAAAAATTTTGATTAGATGAAAAATCTTTAAAGTCTCCTCGATACTTCTTGACCCTGTGCCACATGAAGGAGTTAGGAATATTTGAGATAGAAGCAAGTCCTCAGGTATAAACTTTGATAGTTTTTTAACCCCCTCTTGAAAACGCTTTTTAAGTGAATCTACATTTTCCTCTTTTAAAGAATCTGTTGTCGGAATGATTCCCCATGCAAGGTATCCGCCATCCTTTAGAAAATCTGTAAACTCCAAGGGATAAAGTGAAATTGTATCAATATATCCATATGCATCAAAGCTTATTATATTCACTCTGCTTTTAATGACTAATTGCCAGTCAGCATTTCCGCAGCAATGTATACCCGGAATAGCTCCTGAATATCTTATTGCATCTGATATTTCCTTTAATAATCTGAGTGTTTCTTCTGAATTTACACCGATATAACTTGTGCTCCCCAGTGCTGAAAGTATGGGCTCATCTATAAAGATGATTATATTTTCAGCAAATGGCTTCAAGACCTCTACCTGCCATCTAACTTTTGACTTAAGTAACATCAAAGAGATCTCACGTAGTTCCTCGTTAAAAAAGACTGGTTTTCCGTCTGAGTCTTTTAAACCAAGGCTGAAGGTTAAAGGACCTGTAACCTGTCCTTTTAAAAAGGAAGTTTTTTTATCTTTAAGGATCCTCATAAAAGTATAGATTCCTTTTGCATAACCCTCAGAAATTGGAGATACCCATTCTTCTGAGTATTTATTGTAAAAATCCATTAGCTCATCACTTCTTTCCTTTTCAACCCAAATTTTCTCTTTCTTCTCTTCAATTCTAATTGAGGGCATGTCTTCTGAAAACTGCACTATCATTGATTCATGGAAGGAGAGGTTTGGTAGCTGTGGCCAAAATGGTATATCAAATGTGTCAAATATAAGCCTGCATGCCTCTTCTGGATCTTTATGAGGAAGGCTTCCTATACCAGTAGTTTCAAAAGGTTTAAACATTCCTAACATGATAATCTATGGACAAGTTTATTAGTCAATAGAGCCGACTTTTTCTTTATGGAATTGTTATTGGGGTAATAATTGAGGTTTCCACTCTAAATATTGACCTAAAAAGTAAAAATATTTATTTCCTCCTCTGGAATTTTGTCTTTTTCCTAAGTTTTCTGTGCTTATGTTTGCTCATCTTCTTCTTTCGCCATTTAACAACACTACCCACGAAATCACCTCCCTTTCAGTCGGATATTTTACATAAATCTTTTCATTTTTTGAATATAGGACTAATTCCTACAACAATATGAGTCATACTCCTACAAAAAAATAGGAATTTCGCTGATACCATTAATCTTTTTCCCATGATAAATTAAGATAAAAAAATTACTGGAAAATCAATTGAAATCATCAAGGAGTATCAATATGAAATGCCCGTACCTTACAAAAGGGGTTACCTATGCATGCAAAGCCGATTATAAACTATACTTCCCGAGCCATTTTCAGCTTCAGGAATATTGTAAAAAGAAAGAGCATAGAAGGTGCCCCTTCTATTTAAAGGTGCATTATGATGAATATGTTAAGGGCGTTTACAATTAAACTTTTAATAATGACAATTTTCAGTAATATCATTTATTTTTATTTTCCTGTAAAACAAAAATATATAAATTTCAGGAGTAAAATATGATGAACCTTAATGCTTCACATAATATATTCAATTCATTATCAAGGCCAAAAAGTGTTGAAAACGCTGAGATTGATAAAAGTGAATTTTTAATGGAGTGGAAGAATATCCTGTATATGCTTGCCCACGACATGAAGAATCCTGTTATATCAGCAGGGGGATTTTTATCAAGGCTATTTTCAGGGAAATATGGTTCCTTTACACAAAGACAACTGGACTATCTTGAACTAATAAGAGACAAT
>JACAEY010000149.1 GCA_013388605.1 Nitrospirota bacterium
GACTAAGAGAAATCATCAAATCTTTATTGGAGAAAGGAGTAGTTTCAATCCTTGTTTTATTGGAAGTATCTCTGAGACTGAATAGATATTATTCAGAGACATATCGAGGATTCATGTGTTTCAATCCTTGTTTTATTGGAAGTATCTCTGAGACATACTTCCAGCGTTAATACCTGTTGCAGTAGATACAGTGTTTCAATCCTTGTTTTATTGGAAGTATCTCTGAGACCCCGACTTTACCTATGTATTGATACCTCTCACTAAGATGTTTCAATCCTTGTTTTATTGGAAGTATCTCTGAGACAGCACTTTGTCCTGAAAGCCTTAAAAATAGACATTCTAATGTATTTTTAGAAACACATATTTTGTCTAAAAAACACATCACTTTTGCCTCAAAAATATCAATTTTGCACCATTTTAACATACAATTAACTGGTATAACCTACTGATATTCCATATTTTTTAACCACTGTTTAGATTTTCCACAATAAATTCCTCCCATGCATACTCCAGAGAAAGAGAAGATAGAGTTGTCAAAGAGCTATATACAGATATTCCTATAACAACAATCAATGCACTGCGCTTTAAACCTCGTGCCTTTAGGATAGTAACATCTCTGCGTTATGTCAATAATCTCTTTAATCATGGATTGCAGTTCAACAAAGTCCTCATCGGTTATCTGAACCTCTTTTAACAGGTTTCTGCTTCTTGTATAACAGATATATCCCCTCTTGACTTCCTTGCCGTAGTTTTCTCTAATCAGTAATCCATAAAAGACCGACTGGTATCGCTGAGTTCTAAATACCGTTTCTCTATATTCAGCATATTTATAGTCAAGCGGTGCCATTGTGCCGTCTAAAAGGGTTAATACCTCATCTACCTCACCGCGAATGTGATACTTCTCTGATTCCATGTAAACGCCTATCTCTTTGTCAATACAGCCAATCCTTTTCCTTAGATAATCAATATTTACCCTCTCCTTGCCTTCATGGATCTCCCTACCTTTAAGAACCTTAAATCTTTTATCCTCATTCTGGTCTATACCGAGGCAATTCATAAAGTAGATAAAGCGAGGACAGAAAAGATATTCAAGAAGCACAGAAGCGGTCACATAAATACCAGCAGATAGACTATCAGAGTACAGACATTCAGAGACAAAACTATTGTCTGTTTGTCTGTCTTTTGTTTGTCTGCCTTCTGTCATCTGTTTGTTATACAAATAAGGCCTTTATTTCATCTGTAATCAAATCTTTATCAAAAGGTATTCCTATCATTTTTACCTTTCTAAAATCATCCTCACACATTGGAAAGACATAGACAGAGTCCTTCTCCCCATCAGTAATCTCCTTGCACCTCAATACGAGTTCATCTATCTGATTTCTGTTTATATCACCAAGGAATGCGCTCTTCTGCACCCTGTAAAGACCATAGCCTTTGCATATCTTTGCTACACTACTTCGGACCTTGTCCTCAGCTATGTCATATATTACCCAGACCAACATCCTTAGTCTCCTTTATCAACTTATTTGCTATTGAATGACATTCAAATTGTATGATGTTTCTTTTCTGAATATTCCTTCCCCTGTATCGCACAGTCTCATCGAGATTCCTGTTGAGGGCCTCGATTAGAACAGCCCTACCTTCTTTATTTAAAGTAAATCCGCCTTTCACTTTATCAAAGAATTCAACTTTAACTTTTCTTCCGCTGAAGAGATATACAACCGTTTCTTCTGCGAGTATCCTGAACATCTCTATCAGGTCGAAGACAAGGGATTTTTTGTTGTAATTATCAGTATGGAGAAAACCAATATACGGGTCAAGCCCGGCAATAATACATGCCTTTTCTACAAGGGAGTAGAGGACCCCGTATCCATAGTTCAATAATGCATTGAATTCGTCCTTCGCCGGGTTCCTACTCCTGCCATCAAATTTAAATCTTTCAGGCATTATGTAGTTCAGTGAATCAAAGTATATCTTTCCTGCTGCACCTTCAATCGCCATAATATTGCCTCGCCTTTCATCAATTGTTCCTTTGAGAGAAGAGATCTTCTGTTTTATATCCGAAAGACCTTTTATGGAATCTTCAAGCTTCTCTGCCTTATCTTCCCTTGGCCTTTTAAGTCTCTTCAGGAAATCTATCTGATTTTCTACCTTTCGAAGAACCCACTCCTTTGCAAACTCAAGCCCTTCTTCAGTAGCACTAACCTCAAGTTGCTTTCTCCTTATCAATACTGTGCTGCCGAGTTTTGAATGCCATACCCTGCCGTAAGGGTCTCCAAATTCATCAAGAAATATCACATCAATATTATTATCTATAGCCATCTTCAAGGCATCAGTTGAAAGGTAAGCACTCGTTGTTATCGTAATGCTATCTACCTTCTTTGCAGAAACCTCAAAGACCTTATCCTCATTTTTCACAAGGAAACAGTCCCCATTCTTTCTGAGATATGAGCCGTATGTATTTATCACAAGCTGCATCTTTTCACCGTCCCAAATCCCCTCGACACCGACTTGCCAATGCCCCAGTAATCGGGAATTTCAAAGTTCACAGAGAATGTGCCGAGGAAACCGAGCATGGGAGTGGATTTGAGTTTGGTCTGGACTTCTCTTAAATTAATAATATTCGCCTTAATTCTATGTTCTTTAGGAACTGTATATCCAAGACTTTTGGATATAGATATAATATTGCCAGGAAGAATCACTTTTTCAAGCAACTCTTTTCTTTCAGCCCATGTACCAAGACATTGGTATTTTTCATAGTTCTTTTCATTGAGGGCAAGCCAGGGGGTGAGGAAGAAGTAAGGTAGATTTAAATGGGTTGTTCCAAAATAATCAGTTCTCAATACAATAGCTTTCTCTTTTATTTGATACTCGGTATGACCAATTTTTAAATAATCAATATCCTCATATATCTCTTGTAGAATCTCAGCCCCTTCGTTTATTCCGAGTACAACGGGTTTCCCATTAAATATTTTGTATTGTATTAGCGGTGCTTTATAAAGAAGTCCGTTGTCAGTCAAGTGCTGATGAATAAGGGTATATTCTCCGAATTTATCTGCTAAAAATCCCCTGAGTTTATCAGCAGTCCCTCTTATAGATCCATCACATGTAAAATGAAAAATCAAGGTTTTAACTTTCATCTCTTTGCGTCCTTTCGCTTTTTCCCCTTTCTTCTTTGATCTTTTGCATCTTCACTTTCTATTATTGTCGGTTTGGCTACAACATCACCTGTCTCTTCTATTCTGAAAACCTTTTCATTTGAAACTCTGATAGTTATTGTAGAAGGATAGATAATCTTTGATTCTTCCCGCATAGGAACCATATAACTAACTAATGGAAAATTATTACCGCTCTTTTTACATCTTTCATGCATTAAATAAACCTGTCCATTCCCATCTTCTATTTTTGTATCTTTAGTAAAAGGAACAGGATACTTTGTTTGGATGCTCTCGTCTTTTATATCTTCAGCTACATCTTTTATCGAGACTTCGCTATCTAAGGAAATAGGAGATTCACTATCGCCACAGGTTAGAGGAGAAGCTTTAAGTGCCTCAGCAATATCATTTAAAAGCGTGTCATTTTTGAAGATTGCTGCTATCTGTAATTTTTTAGAATAGGCATATTGTCTTCCGAGGGCATTAGTAAATTTACCACCAAGTTTATACTCCCATTTTACAATAGCAGAAGTGGTATAACTTTTAATAACACAAGGTGTTAGAAGCCTTGACCCAGCCCACAACAAATCATTTTCAATCAGATCAAGATATTCTAAGGGGTGCTTGTTATTCTTATAGCGCTGTAAGGCATTGGCGAGCATCCCTATAACAGCAGAAGGTGGCAATACAGGATAGGTCAGGGAAGACTGCCATGTAAACGGAATCCTGATTGAATATAGGGAATTTACCCTTATATCAAAGACTAATGCCTTCATTGTTAAGTCACTTTACTTAAAAGCTCTTTAAATATGTCGTCAATTGTATTTTTCTTTGTAACACCTGTTGGTGAGGCATTCCCCCAATATAGAAGTGTTGTATTCTGAGACATTAGCCCTACTGTTGTAGAAATGTAATCTGAATACATAGGCGATATGGGAAATGGTAGGGGGCCACTTTCAGAATATGCAACAAAGATTTCTATAGGATTTCCATGAGGAACAGCATGGGAAAGACTCGCCCCCATCTGACCAGACAGCATAAAAC
>JACAEY010000138.1 GCA_013388605.1 Nitrospirota bacterium
GTCCATAGGTGAAAAGATGCTTCATCATGGACTTTTTGAGTTCCTTAAGAGCCTTGATGACATTGTCAGTTTTCTCTTTTGCTTCCTGTATAGTCGAAAAGACAGAGATGATTTTTTGTTGTTCAGGGAGAGGAGGGAGAGGTACTCTAACTTTCTTAATTTCAGATAGGTTTAATGTAGGATACCCGTCTGCTTTTTCTTTTGAAAATTTAATATACTTTAATGCATAAAATAGAAAGTTCTGCAATGCTTTTTGATTGTCGGATAATACTGCACAAAGATGGCTTACTATAAAAGCATCCACTGGTAGCTTTGCCCTTTTCTCTAAATAAATAGATGCCCCACTTTTGGGAAATACTATTGTCTCTTTAGGAAATAGTTTCAGTTTGTACTTTTTAACTGCTTCATTTGTTATCAAATCCCATTTTGTTATTCTGTCAGAATCAGGTTCAATATGTTGAACTCTTATAAAAGGATTCTTACCATTGAAATACTCACCCCCTTGAGGTGCAGAACCACCTGAACTAATCTTAGCTGTATTCCTAAGGCTCTCAACAGCCCAATCTGCGGGCAGCACACCTATTTCAGTCATCTTGAAGCCGTTTGGAATTTGTTCTTCAGACATATTAATCTTTGAATAATTTTTCTACCAGTGTTTCTTTATCTATTTTTAAACGGTCTGCTATTTCTTTAAGTATTTTATTCAGGGTTCCTATCTTAATCAGCGGATGGTCTGGGATGGTAATATAGTGTGTCAATTCTGAAGAACTGCTTGTGAGCCTTATATGACTACCAGTTTGTCGTGTTATTTCATATCCATATTTGCTGAGTAGTTTTGCGAGCGTTTTGCCTGATATATCCCGTGGGATTTTAGGCATAGGTAAAGACTTCTTCACTTACAAAATGGAGTCGTATAATCTGCGGAATATCTTTCTCTTCACTAAAGTGACATTTAATAGCGTCTCTTACATTGTTTTTTAATTCTGCCATTGTTTCTCCCTGTGTAATAATAGAATATCCAAGAGCAGAAGCATTAAAGCCACCTTCCGGGTCTTTTTCCACTATAAAGATAATCTCCTTCATACAAGCCTCCTAAGAAAGACATATTATTTTAAAATCTATTATATCAAAACCCTAATTTCTCAAGAATACTGTTTAGTTTTTTATCAGCTTCAGCTCTTTCTTCCTCAGCTTCCCTCAGTAAAACAATTGCTTCTTCTAATGGTAAAACTTCCTCTCTACCATCCTGTGAAACATATCTTGAAGGACTAAGATTATAGTCATTCTTTATTGCTTCTTCATTTTTGATGACCTTGCTAATGCCTGGCTCTTCCTTCCACTTTGAATAAATCTTATAAATTTTCTGAATATTCTCATCGGGTAAGTAGTTCTTGGGTCTCCCTTTTGTAAAGAGCTTTGATGCATTGAAAAGAAGAATTTCTACCTTTTTCTTTTTGTCTTTATTGATGACCAAAATAATCCCTGGAGCTGTAGTGTTATAAAACATATTCTCGGGCAACAAAATTACAGCCTCTATTAAATCCTTTTCAACAAATGCTTTCCTAATGTCCCGTTCCCTGTTTGTTCCCAGATTGCCACTTCCTCTTGAACTGCTCCAGTGTCAAGGACAACAGCCATTTTCCCTTTGAGAAGTCCTCCAGAGCCACAACAAGGGTCATAAATTTCATCTCCTTGTTCTGGGTCTAAAATATAAGACATGAGGATTGCAACTTCTCTGGGAGTGTAGAACTCTCCAGCACTCTGTCCAGAGCCTTCTGCAAACTTTCTCAAAAGATATTCATAAGCCCTTCCTAATATGTCAGGCTCAACATCCCTTAAACCAAGCCTGTATCTGCCTAAAACCTCTATCAGAGCCTTTAATCTGTCATCGCTGATAATCCTCTGCCCTGCAGCAGTGGCATTAAAATCAACTATGTCAACGGCGTCCTGAAGTTTTGGATTTTCCTTTGCAATAGAACGAACAGCAGATGTAAGGTATTCACCAATATTTGCCGTTTGTTTTGATATGGATTCCCATCTTGAATCTGGAGGAAGATAAAACCTTAAAACCGCATGATCTTTTTCTGCTATGTCTTCAGCAATTGCCATATTGCCATACTCATCTCGAAGACCATTCATCTCATCTTCAAAAACATCTGAGAGGCGTTTAAGGAAGATTAAAGGCAAAATGTAGTCTTTATACTTGGGAGCATCAATCTCACCCCTGATCTTACAAGCTGCCTCCCATAACCAATTTTCAAGAGTGCTTACGTCTAAGTTGTTCTTTGGCATCATCTATATTACTTTTTGGAAACTCAATCTTAGAATTATGAAGTGTACTAATATCACTTTTTATATGTATCTTCCGGATAATACTTATCTATTTATGTATATTTTTTCAATGTCTGCGAGACTCAAAACTCTGTGATAACTCATAAGCCATCTCTCTTTAATATAATTAAGCTCTCCTCTGGGTGTCTTGATAACAAAATCACCTGTCTGGGCGTTGGTAAGATTATGCTTTACTCTTTCTGCATCTGAACCCCAAACCTCCATTCCTTCCATTACTTTTTTTCTATCTCTATCTGTAGCTAACTTACCAATCATCCAAGTTTGACAATTACTTAAACCTTTATAATCAACATCACCAGGGTTTTGAGTAGCCAGAATACAACAGACACCAAAGGCTCGCCCCTGTCTTATAAGATAGTTTAACCCCCACTTAGCAGCACATTCATATGGAAAACTCGGGAAAAGGGCTTGTTTACCACCGCCACCACCAATCTCATCAATAAAGAATATTAATTGTGGTTCTTCTGATGGATATTTTCTCATCCATTTATTGATCTCATAAGCAACCTGAGCTACTACAAAGCTTCTATCTTCAAAGTTATCTAAATCTGTTAAATTTATAACATTGACGGGTACTTTCTCTGATTCTGCTTTCAGAAATATATTAATCTCCATGGGAGTTCCTTCAAACCACATCTTTTCTGGCCCTGAAAGCATAGTATTTATCTTGTTTAGCAATCGCTTTCTTCTATTTTCAGCATCAATATACTGAGAAACTGGCAGCCCTCCTATTTCTTGAAAAGGAGGTTCTTCAACAAGCCTTAGAAGTTCCATCATCCCATCGGCACCTTTGAGGTTTATCCCGTTAAGCCAAGCGTGATGAACAATTTCAAACAAGTAATTTCTTTCATTTTCAATCCTCGTTTTTTTGGTCCCAGGGTAGAGCCTATCCATAAAAGCATTGGTTAGAGAGGCGACCAGACTATTAAAGTCTTCCTTGTTAATCTTATACATCTCTATAGGATACGGAGGCGCTCCTAAAGGTGACGCAAACCCTAATTGGATGCCCTTTTTAGAACGCGGAGTGAAAACTCGGAAGTCTATCTTGTTATGAAAATCTTCAATCTTTTCGCGAGTGATTCCAAAAGCTATTAGTTTCTCATAATGTTTCCTGTAAATTTCTTTTACCTTGAACTCTTTAAGCTCTTCATCTTTTGCTTTGACCCACATTTTAAGATCATCTGACGTTCTGATTATAAGACCTAACGAACTCAAATCACCTTTGAGATCAATTATAATGGTTGGAATTGCTCGCAATGCAGCTTCTTCAACAATTATTTTTCCCAAAACTGTCTTACCAGAGCCAGTTATTCCACATATAAAGACATGAGTAAGGAGGTCTGATAAAGGCGTATAGTATTTCTTTTCTGCTTCATATTTGCGGCCACCAACCATATTGTACTGATTGCCTAAAAATATACCTTCGATCTTTTCTTCTTCTTTTTCTTGTTCCAAAAAAATCTCAAATAGATTTTCATTTCTGTTAACTAATTTGATGATGATCAAACTTTCTTGATCAGGACTGTTTCTTCTATACCATTCACCTAACCCTCCGAGCAGGCGTTTAGCTGGATATAGATCTGCAATGAATTTTATTTCATTTACTGTATCCTTAAAAAATAAAGGTTCTTTGTCTAAAGAGGATCTAATTAATTTTATGAATTTTTCTGGAACTTCCAAATATTCACGTTTAAAGTTCTTTACAGGAATTTTATACTCTCTTGGTAAAACTTCTCCTGTCTCAGGATCAATTACATCTTCCTCATTATTTGATTTCATTGTTACCTCCTGGTATAATCAAGCTTACAATACCTTTTCAATATTATTAAGCAATTCTTCTTTCCTTTGAATTAATTTGTGTGTATCATGTTGGGATAGGAATTGATCATGTATTTTTTCTTTTTCTTCAAGATCATTAATTTTCTTTTTCACTTCTGAAATATCCGTTGCAATATCTTGTAGTTCTTTTTTGTACTTTTCTATTAATACAATTTTTTGATTAACTTTATTTTTCAAAGTTAATTCTTCTTCCTCAACTTTTGTTAAAACTATCTCTAAATTTCCTTTTTCTTGATTTTTTATAGAAACGTGTTTTTTGAGTTTATACCTTATAAAACAATTAAAAAAACAATAAACTAATGATGATAAGAATAGAAAAAGAAATAAATAAGTAATAGGCTTGAAATACCACACTAACATTCCAACAAAGATTATCAGAGAAAAAAGGGGAAAAATAAAAGCTATTTTGTTTCTATACCCCAAACTACATATCTGCTTTTTTATTCTTTCTGTCTCATTTTCAATTTCAGAGATACTTTTTTTCTTCCGACTTTTCTTTATAGAAGATTTTTCCAGTTCTTCTTCAATTATCTTTAACTCTGCATCCAACAAATCAATGGATCGTAAACATTGATTTTCATTCTCTCCAAGCAATGAGAGTCTACTAATACTATCCTCTTTCTCGGTCAATATACTAGATAATGCTTCTTTTTGATCAAATATCTTTTCTAAAAGAGCTTCCACCTTTTTAATTTCTTCTTTCCAATCTTCTACCCACTCCTTTAATCCCCACGAACCACCTATCAACTTTACAAGTCTAACATCATTTGGATTTATGAAGTTAATCTCCAGAAGCTCTTTAGGGCTTATGACAAAACGTTTTGCTATCTCTTGGGCAATCTCCTTTGTTTGAAGAGGTCGTGAAAGATCCTTTAATACTCTATACACCCAATCTTCCTCACCTATTGCTAAAAGTAAAGATGTCTTATCAATTTCTATTTGTTTTTCAGACCATTCAGCTAACCCCCATATACCTCGAGTAGGCAAAAATCTTCTGAATAGATGACTCTCATGAGATAGAGTCCCGACTATGCTCGATAATTCGACTTCTCTACCAATACTCTCAAAGACTTTGTCTTTAATTTGTTTATAATGTAAGTAAATGTTTTCTGATTTTAAAATTTGATATATTTTTTCTCGTAAATATATCTTTTCCGAAGTCTCTTCTTCTTCCCCTCCTTCCCCTCCTCTATAATTTTGCATTTCATGAAATGTGTAAAGTCTTAAAGGACTTCCAAACCCATCAGGGCATTTAATATAAACTCTATCTTTTTCACGAAGGCGATTTTCTTCATACCATGACTTTATCTCTTGTCCGCTTATCCTCTTTTTACTTTCATCAAGTACTCCTTTAATCTCATAATCCCCATAACACACAAGGGTTACATTCGAACCTATCCCATAATAGTACATAATTTTTAAAAGATCTGAAGAAACTTTAATATACCCTGAAGAAAGAGCTTCATTAGTTAAGGTAAAAGAAACTTCTTTTGGGGGTGGTGCGAGATACCAAATAATATCGCTTTCTTTATCATCATATACAAATCGTCTTATGTGATCATCTCTTAAAGCACAGTTGAGGCTAAAAGCAAAGGATTTGTACTTTTTATTATCATCATTAGTAACTTTAAATATTGCTTTAAGAATATCTTTCGATGATAATTCTCTGTCTAAAGAAATTATTGAGTGTATATTGTCTAATTCTCCCGAAGAGAATTCGATGAGCAATTCTTTTAAAAACCATTCATTCTCAAAATATATAAATCTTTCATCCTCATTCAAAGCATTTTTCACAACTGGCAGGATATGGTCTTTAAATTGAGTAACTATCTGGCCGGGTGTTTCATATATAACACCATTCTTACTTACTCGGGTTTCTCCTTTAAACCTCAAAGGGAAATCTGGACAATTGGATACAAATTTAGCTATCTCTCCATTATCGAGAAACTGGACAGTTATTCGATCATAAATAATTTCTTTGGAAAAAAGAGTAGAACTGTGATTCGTAGAAATGTCAAGTATTTTAGCATATCGTTTACCACCCCCACGTATGAAAAATATCTTCTCCCTAATTTTATATTTCCGCTCTGGAGAGTATACTCGTAAATTAGGTTCCCTTTCTTCTCTCTCAAAAAGGTTTCTAACTATAGTTTCTGCTATTTCTTCTAAAGGTAAGGGCTGTTTTTCTTTTTTTATATATTCATATAATTGATCAATCTCAAAGGGCGTTAGGTAGAAATGCTCTTTCCAATAGTTTTCATTAAGAGAGATAGGCATTTTAAATAATTTTATCTTCTAATAAATTGTTAAAACTGTTTTATTTGGTCATTGTCAAGCTTACCTTTACCTATTGATATATTTATTTCTTCCCTGAATTTGTTTATTTGCAGCATAAACAAAAAGCCTGCTCTCGATTTAAGAACAGGAACTAAAGATCTTCATCATAAACCTCCTTTTAAAATTCCAATCACTCCTCTCTGGATGGTAAAACGCAGAAAATAGCAAGCTTCATAGGTTTCTAATTTGTTGCAGTAATACTCAAGCATGACCGCCTCTTTACCTTAATTTACAAAATTATATCAGATTTTTAACTTTTTGATTCCATTGGTTTAAACAAATAGGCAATACATGGTATTTAGCCTGAAGAAGTAATATACAAACAGATAGTATTTTCAGTAGCAACCGAAAAATTCATCCATAGCTTCCTCAATCCTGTCCTGAATTTGATTAATGCATTGCCTTTGGGAGAGTAGCTGAGACCAGCAACGAATACCTCACTAAAGGCAGCTCTATCCTTGTAGAGGGAAGATTGAATGAGAGGAGATGGGAGACAGATGGACAGTCACGTATTAAATACGAGGTATTAGCTAACATGGTGCGTTTTCTGTCGAAGAAAGAGAAGGATAGCAAGGTAGCTCCAGAGGAAATGACAGAAGAAGAACCCTTTTAGGCATGTGCTTATACTTCAATAAATTCAGCACAAGATTGATTTCAGTAAAAGGAGGTGTAAGAAGCATGAATATAAAGGAAGACGTTTTAAGAAAGAGATATTTCCTTAAAGATGAAGATGGCGAGGTAATAGAAGACCAGGCTGAAGAAGGTGACCCTCGGTTGTAAGACTCTTTGGGTTCTTAAAAGTGATTTATCAAGAATCCTTGTAGCAGAAAGCATTCTCGATGCCCTTGCAGGTGAGATAATTCTCAATGACAATAAGATTACTCAGTTGGAACCGCCAATAAAAATCGGTAATTCTACGTAGTTATATTAGAGCAATGTCTATATTTTATGGCTAACAAAATCTTAAAGTTTAATCAAATAAAGCAGTTAGTGTATTTGTTTTGTCTTTAATAAATTTTGTAAGGCTTTCATTTTCATTTTTTATTCTGAAGAGCTCGTCAGCTATATTCAAGGCAACAAGTATTGATGCTTTAACAGGGGTAATATTTGGTATAGAGCTATGAACTTCTTTCAATTTTTCATCAACATAAGAGGCAAGTTTCCTTATATATTGCTCTGGGGCATCACCTTTTATAGTATATTTCTGACCGAGAATATATACTTCCACACTTCCCATAATTATTACTCTTTCCCTGATTCAATTAGATCGAGCTCGGAAAGGAGATCTTCTATCTGGCTTTTAACCATGTTCTTCTCTGCCCTCAGATGTTCAATCTCCTGATTCTTTTCGTCAAGAAGCTCCTCAAGTTCTTTTACCTTCCTCTGTAAAATTACCTTTTCGTCTTTAAGAGACCTAACCCTTTCGATTGCTGCTGAAATCTTATCCTCAAGATTTTTGAGCTTTTCCAAAGGTATGCCCTCCTTTCTCTTTTCTTTTGATTTCTCTCTATATTGGTCGTTATCAAAGAGGGTTTTGTCAGAAATCATAGTGTATTAAAATAACAAAGATTTAGATGAAAGTCTATATATTTTGAGGTAAATCTTTTGTAATATCTTCTTTTATGAATATTTTCTTATATCCAAAATACATCGTTGTCATAACTCTTTTGACATAATTTCTCGTCTCACGGAAAGGTATATCTTCTATAAATTCATCTATCGATTTATAATTTCCTTTTTGATACCATTTTCTAACTCTCTCTTCCCCTGCATTATATGCAGCAATAACATAGGCATAGTCGCCAAATTCTTTCTTAAGAATACTTAAGTAGTATGCACCGAGTGAGATGTTGTTTTTGATATCGCATATCTCTGATGTATTTTCAATTCCTAACCGCAGGTTCTTCTCAAGCCAAAATGCAGTCTGTGGTATAAGTTGCATAAGCCCAAGAGCACCTGCTATTGACTTAGCTCCAGGATTAAACATGCTTTCTTCTCTAATAATAGATATAACGAGAAAGGGATCAATATCATATTTCTGACTGATACTCTCAACAAAATCCCAATAGGCAAGGGGGTAAAAAATATGATGGAGGTTATTGTTGTAAGGAATTCTTTCGGATAGATTGGCAATATATCTGTATTCGCCTAAGGCTTGAAACTTAGAGCATAGATACATGATGTCTTCATTTGATGTTATTGTTTTTGAAACATATATAAGCTCTGATAGCGCTTCTTTTGATAGACCTATTTCAAATAAAACCTCTACACGGTCAAACTTCTTACCCCCTTTATATCCTTCCATATTAAAAGGAAAATTGAAGCGGGCTGATGACATATTTATTGCTTTAATGTTAATTTGTTCAGTCAGCCTTTCAGTTTTCAAAAGTGATAGGACACTATAAAAGTCCTTGTCTATTTTCTTAAGTTTTTGATATAAATCATTTGCATCTTTTCCAGCGTTCTCAATACTCCGTGCATTCCAATAAAGATACCTATTATCTCCATAATCTTCATAAAGTTTTGTAAAAATATCTATTGCTTTTTCATAATATCCTGAAAGATAGTAGGTCCATCCAATTCCCCATCTGGCATCTTCTGCTGCTGAAGGATATTTTTCCATAACTTCCTGATAAATCTTAAGGGCATCTTCAATCTCTCCATCTCTTCTTTTATCACTAGCTACAGCATTTAGAATAGAGCCAGCCCTTTTGTCTTCAGTCTTTTTTAAATCCTCAAGTGCAAGTAATAAAGCCTCCTTATCGCCCAATCTGTAAAGTGAGAAGCACTTCCAGAATTTTTCATCCACCTTTTCAAATAACTTTGCTGCCTCATGGTATCTCTTTTGTTTGAAAAGGCAGTGGCCAAGGCTCTGTAATATTTCTTTTTTTAATGAACCATTGTCTTTTTCTAATGCAGATCTGAGAGCAGATTCAGCACCCCTGAAATCCCTAAACTCCATTAGGTTAGATGCCCTTTTAATCAAGTCTTCTACCGTGACATCATAATGAGAGATTTCATTGTAAGCCAGCCCTGAAAATAAATTACCACTTATATAAATCTCTTTAAAAATGGACTTTGCGGCATCTAATTTGTCATTTTTCTTGAGCCATTTTGCAAATGCATATTTAATCTCATTGTCATTAGGGTAATCTTTTAAGAAAGACTCGAACATCTGCTGGAGATTTTCCTCAGATACTTTTTCGGCTTCCTCAATCTCTTTTATCCTGCTTTTTTTTATAAGAGGTGAATCAGGATATTTCTTCAAAAGGGAGCGGATTGTTTTCAGAGATTCTGCATGATTCCCTGTTTCATGATATGCCTCAGAGAGCCATAAAAGTGCATAATCTCCAAGTAGGGGAAATTCTTTTTCTGCTTCAGAAAGGCTTCTTATAGCATCCTCGTATTTCCACCTTTCCAGTTCTCCTTTTCCTTTTTTTAGAAGTGCCTTACCATCGATTTCTTCACAATAAACTATTGAATATTGAATGATGAAGATCAAGAGGCAAAAAATACGCAGTATCATCCCCCCTTTTCTATACGGTAGATGTGGGTCAACATTTAAAGGTTTCCATGTTGGAGTGACTACATCGCTATATCGAGTATGACCCAATACCCATCTTTGAGAGAATATGCCTGCCTCATTAAGAAATCTCACAGCAAATTTTAAAAGGTCTTTCCACGCTTCAGACATCAAACATTCTCTCAAAATCCTTATTATGATACACCGGCTCTATAAATTTCATATAATAATCCTTCAATATTTTTAGGGATATCTCATATTGAAGCATAAATTTGTAAACCAAACTTACAGGAACTTCTGTAAAAAAAACATAATTATGCTCACGAAACTGCTCTGGAAACTCACCCTTTTTTATGAACTGGGCTAAGGCTTCTTCACTAAGAAGAATCCTGAATGATGCATTAACTGTGGTTGATACAGTCATAATGAATTTTAACATAACGAGGTAAAGATTCTGAGGCAACCTTTATCCCATTATTACCCTTCCATTCTTAAAAACTTCTCTCATTATTAAGAGATGATCTTCAATCACCACATCTATTCTTTCGTCTGATAATGCTTTTTCAATAGCATAAAGTATCTCCTCAGAGTAATCGTCATTTACTACCACCCAGTCAAAAAAATTACCACCATAACTATCTAAAAACTTCAAATTAAGGTTATATTTAGATAGAAGCTCTTCAATTTCCATATAAACATAGATAGAACCAACCCATGACCTCCCATTAGCCATACTGTGAATCATCCAGCTCATTTTCTCTTTAAACTATCAGAAAATTCTTATTAATATTTTTTCTACCTTCTTCACACCTTATGCTCATTTAATTTTTCTATTGCCTTTTCTACAAGCCTGTTCAGCCTTCCTGTTTCCTGATATAAAATTTCAAAAATCTTTGACACCTCTTCATTCCCAAGAACTAATGCCTTTCTTGACCAATTCCTGTAAACCTCTGCATGTTCATCATTATGCTCCACCCAGTGAATAAGAAGGATTTTTAGTTTTTCAAATTCATCCATCTTCGACTCCTCTCAGTGAGGTTTTAAACTTACGCACCACCAATACATCCCTATACGGAACGCCAATATTGGCACCTATCCCTATCCGCTTTTCTTACCACACTGCCCACTTCGATATAAAACAGCCGTCTAATGGACATGGAAACAGCTATTTCTAAATACAAAAAAGCCATAAAGACTCACCTTCTGGCGAAAATGCCTTCATGGCTTTTTAAAATTCTATTTTTTTAATTCAGACCTTCAGGGTCCTACTGCAGATAAATGCTCCTTTTGCTTCTTAAAAAACCCTTTTGAAATGTCTGTTCTTTCAATTTTACCATTATTCAAAACACAAATAGTATCTACAGTCTTTTTTAATAACTCACGATCATGTGAAATAATTATGTATGTCTCTGCATATGTCTTCAGATATTGTAAAAACTTCTCGGTTGTATTCTCATCAAGTCCTGTGAATGGCTCATCAAGCAGATAACATTCCGGTTTCATAGCAACAACAGTGGCAAGTGCAACAAGTCTCTTCTCACCCCCTGAAAGACGATGTGTAATACGTTTTTCAAAGCCTGAAAGCCCTAATACCTTGCAGGTTTCCTTAACAATATTTATTGCTTCATCATGAGACTTACCAAGATTCAGTGGACCAAAGGCAATATCCTCCTCTACTGTTGGCGAGAAAAGCTGGTCATCAGAATCCTGAAAAAGTAAACCAATTCTCTGCCTTACCTCTATAAAATCTTTTTCCTCTCTTCTCATTTTCCCAAAAATTTCTACCGTCCCAGAAATAGGTCTCAACAAGCCCATAATTATATGGAATAGAGTTGTTTTTCCTGCACCATTAGGACCTACAAGACCAAGTTTTTCTCCTTCACGTAAAGAAAAATCTAAGTCATTGAATATCTTTCGCCCATTTGGGTATTTGAAATTCAGTTTCCTTATGTCTATCAAATGCATTACCTCTAAATCACTAAATAATTGCCAATGTAAAGGTTATAACGATGATAAAAAATCCAAAAAAAAGATCAACTTTCTTAAATTCAAAATGACTTACTATAGGAAACTTACCTGAAAACCCCCTACATACCATAGCATTATATATTCTACGAGAACGGTCATAGCTTTTTACAATGAGCATGCCAATAAGATACGCATATGTTCTGTATGTATGCATATTTGTTTTTGGTCTGAAACAACGGATTGTCATAGCATTTTTTAGCCTTGTATATTCCTCATGTAAGACACTGATATAACGATAAAAGAAAAAGAAAAGATGGATTAGCTTGTTAGGAACCTTAAGATGAACAAGGGCATGGGCAAGTGAGAATACCTTTGTTGTGCCAAAGACTGCTATTGTTGTAAGCACAATAGCATTTGCCTTTAGTGTAATTGAAAAAGTATAAAGAAAACCTTCATAGGTAGCTTTTAGCGGACCTATATTAAAAACCGCCTCTCCAGGATAACTGAAAGGAAGAAATATCCATAAAAATAAAATAAAGGCGTTTACAACAATAATTCTTCCAATAACTTTTTTAAAACTTATACGGCTAAGTCCAATCATTGAAAGTGAGACCATAAGTGCTAAAAACGGACCCCTTAGGCCTTGTATAAAAGCAATGACAAAGATATATGGCATGACAGATATAAACTTGACCCTCGGGTCAAGTCTGTGTAAGAAAGAGGTACCCTCTGCAAATTCCTCAAGATGCATGTCAGTTTATATTTCTCACTTTCCTTGCTTTTAAATATGCTATGATTCCTAAAATACCTATTATATACCCGATCCCTCCAATTATTTCTGTAAAGCCTGGCTTTCCGCTGTCCTCCTGCATTTTAACAAGTATCCTCATCACTGGCTGAAGCTTTCTATCTACAGCACTTTCAACGATTGATTCTATCTCTGATTCTGATACACTTTTCAATTTTGATATTGATGCCTCAGCATTCTCATTTTTAGGGGCGTTTATAGGAGCATGACTACCTTCTAATTTTAAAGGTGCCTTAATAGGTGGCGACTTAGGAGTTTGTTTTATACCCATAGCATCTCTTACTTCATTTTCATCAATGGTAAATTCTGCCTGATGACCCATACTTGCATGAAGGACAAGTTTAAGGGATGTGACCTTAGGTATCTTAAAAGAAAATTTTCCTTCATCATCAGTTTTACCCTCAAAAAGTTTGGTTTTATCTTTTTCATCAAAAACCTCTAAAACAGAATTCTTACATTTTGTACCATCAACAAAATAACTTTCAGAATAAACCATACCATCTTCAGCATAGGCATAGATATTTACTTTGTGGGCATTAGCATCAGTCATGATGCAAAATATAAATATTAAAATGAAGAACATAAAATATATTTGTAATTTAGAATTTGGAATATGAAATTTGAAATTAATTATCATCTCCCCACCTCCCCGAGAATTTCTGGTTTTACCTTTTTTAAAAACACAATGCAGAAGGATGTAACAATTCCTTCAATTACCATTACAGGGAAATGAGCAACAACCAGTATCTTTGCAACATTCAGAAAACCCTCTCCTGTGGTTACAAGTGCTATAGCAACAAATAATGCACCAAGCCCTACTCCTATCATACCAGCCCCAAAACCTGCAAGCATACTTATTAAATGGTTTGCCTTTCTTATTAGAAAGTTAAAAAGATAATAGGCTATAACAGCAGGTGCTGCCATATTAAAGGTATTTATGCCAAGAGAGGTAAAACCTCCAAACTGAAACAGTAGTGCCTGCAGTGCAAGGGCAACAAGAATAGAAGGAAAAGCCATCCAGCCTAAAATAATGCCGACAAGACCATTAAGGACTAAATGAACACTTGATGGACCAAAAGGAACATGGATAAAAGAGGCGACAAAGAAGGCTGATGAAAGAACAGCTACCTCGGGAATCTTTTCATAATCCATCTTTTTTAGTCCCAGAGCAGTTCCGCCCACTGTAAGTAAGGCACCCGCAACAAGCACAGGTGCCGAAAGTACTCCTTCTGATATATGCATATTATTTCATCTCTCTTGTTTTCACCCATAAGACAGCTCCAATCTCTACAGGATATTCTTTATCTTCATGCTTTAATTTGAAGTCGGCAACATTAAGAGCTGCAAAACCCCACCATCCAGCCTTCGGCATTGCATAGGTGAAAACACCGTTTGCGTCAGCTTTAACAACCTGTGTAATATAAGGTTCATCAGGTGCTTTTACCCTTCCGCCTTCATTGTAATATTCAACTTCTACCTCTGCATAAGGAACTGGTTTACCATCAACCTTCACAATCCCCTGAAACACATTACCTGCCCATAGACCATAAGGTCGTGTTAAAGGCACTATCTCGGTCTTCAGTCCTACTTCACTATCCCATCCTTCCTCTTTGCCCAGGGCACTAACTATGACCTTCGTGTAGTGGATAATAAAACTCTCTTCTGCAGGTTCCCAGTAAGGGGCAGGTTCAACAAAAAAGATATGGTCTCCTGGTTGTTTAATCTTGTATGATGCCTCCCATGTAATAAAACCTTTTATAACATTTTTCATCAGGGCTTGAAGGAGGTCATGTTTTTTCCCCTCTATCAAAACTCCGAATGTCTTGGGCATTTCCATATTCATATAGTGTCCTTCAAATGGATGGATAAATTTTATCTGAAGGGTTATATCTTTTTTATCTTCCTTTGTAACGATGTCATCAGATGGTATGATGACTCCAAAATGCGCCCACGAAAGGGAGAAAGATAACATAACTATCATTACTGGTAAAATTACCTTGATAGATTTTTTCTTCATAATCTTTACCTCCATAGTAATTTAATTTTGGATTAATTAAAAATATGCATTTACCCTTATTCCATAAACAAATCCGTCCCTGTCTTCATCATACTTCATATTGTCATTTATATACTGCACATCAAATGTTATGTCGCTGAAATCAGATATCTTGAATTTAGCATATGCCTCAATTGCATTTGTGTTATCTATGTCTGCATCTTCTTTATCTACACCTCTAAGATATGCATAACCCACACCTATTTCATCGTTCTCTCTCCCCCAGAGTTTACCGTTGATGTTTACTCCACCTGAGTAAAGTTGGGCATGATCTATGTATGCTCTATCGTCCTGCCAACCAGCTCTAGCAAAAATTCCTAATATCTCACCGAGTTTTTGATCCAGAGAAACTCCAAAACCTTGCAGATTCTCATCATCAGTTCCATCCCAATTCAGGAATTTGTCATTTGTTGTAAAGCCATAAACTCTGTAGTTACCTTCACCAATAGTGGTATCTACTTTGTAACCTAATTGTATCGCGTAATAGCCATATTCTTTATTCTCTTCATTTTTTGAGCTCATGAATAAAGCCCTGACAGATACATTTGATATATTCAGTTCTGCAATTCCACCAAGGTCATAAGAAGGCAGGTTTGCAATTGTGCTATTAACAAAGGTATCGTTCATAAACTGGGAAACCTCGTCATTTGCGAAGCTATTATCATCTATATAAACAGTGGCATCAATAATACCACCTGTGATCCCAAATGAAACATCTTTCGACAAGGTGAAGGTATGCTTATACCAGGCTTCGAGGAGATAATCTCTATTCCTTCCATTAATGTCCTTCAGATCGTCCTCGAGATCGTCTGCGTAAGGTACCAGAGAAAAGGGAACTATAGGATTTAATGCGTTTCCAGCAGCGTAACTGAGTGTTATCTGAAATTCGTCTTTTTCTGTGGGATGAAAGTTTATACTGAGATCAAGAACACCTGACCCTCTGCCTGTGTCTTTAGTCCCTTCAGAATCAAAGTCACCATATTGAAAGACTCCTGTTAAAGTCCCTTCAATCGTTAGCTTTTCATTTACATCATAGGATAAAGTAACGGCAGGTGTGATAACGAATAAAACAATCCCCATCATTACACATAAATTCTTTTTCATTACACATAAATTCTTTTTCATTGAAATCCTCCTTCCCGCGGCAAAATAAAAAAGCCACGAATGCTTTTAGTCTACTGACCTTATTCAAAGCCTTCGTGGCTTTTTTATTCTTATGAAGACTACCACATCTTTTTGATTTTTGTCAATCCATACTTTTCTACCCTTGACCTTATTATAATCAAGCATTTAAAATGAAATACTTTTCAGGGCCCATAGCTCAGTTGGTAGAGCTACCGGCTCATAACCGGTTGGTCCCAGGTTCGAGCCCTGGTGGGCCCACTCTCTATAAAAATTCCTTACCTGTTCAGGAGGTTTTTTGGAAAGCCATTTAGAGCTTCTGATAAAGCTTCAGCAAATTGATACCCTTATCCTTAGAAAACAATTATTAATTAATGAAATACCATTAAAGATTACTAACGCTGAATTACCACTTAAGGAGGAAGAATCAGCTCTAATAAAATTAAAACAAAAAAGGGAAGCGATAGAAAAAAAGAGACGTGACAAAGAAAGGGAGCTCGATGACTTAAATGAGAAGCTTAAAAAACTTAAAGCCCGAACTTCAGAAATAAAGACAAACAAAGAATATCAAGCCCACCTGAAAGAAATTGAATCCACAGAAAAAGAATTATACCGTTTAGAAGATGAAATCCTTATTATCATGGAAGAAATTGAGACCTTTTCACAGGATATGAAATTGGCAGAAGAAAAAATCAAATCTCTGAAAAACAAAGTAGATGCAATTAAAGAAAAAATTGAAAAGGAGATTTCTGAACTACAGAAAGAACTTGTGTCCCTAAAAGAAAAAAGAGGGAAAATCGTTGAATCCTTAAACATGGAAACTTATAATCTTTATATGAGTCTTATGGAATCAAGAGGTGGATTAGCAGTCGCTGAAGTAAAAGAAGAAGTATGCCAGGGATGTAATATGAATATACCCCCTCAATTGTATGTAGAGATAAAGAAGAATGAAGAGATAATTCAATGTCCACAATGTCACCGAATCCTCTATTATAAAGGCACCACTTGACTTTAAAAATCTTTAAATCCTATTATAAGTAAATAAAAAAAAATTATAACTCTAAATTTTAATTTATAAATCCTATTTATAAGGAGAAAAGGAAAAAATATGGGGATGGAGGACCACAAGTTAAAAGTTTTCTGTACAGTAGCAGAAACAAAGAGCTTTTCAAAGACTTCTGAGATTATTCATCTTACACAGCCGGCTGTAAGCCTACAAATTCAAGCCCTCGAAGAAATGTACGAAACAAAACTATTCGACAGGTCATCAAGCAAAGTAACTCTCACTCCTGCAGGAGAAATTCTCTATAAATATGCTAAAGATATACTCGCGCTTTATTCCTCTGCAGAAAAAGTAATTGGTGAAATGACAGGATTGGTGAAAGGAAGTATTGCAATAGGTGCAGGCTCTACTATCGGAAACTATCTCTTGCCAAGCGTAATTTCTGATTTCAGGAAGGCACATCCTAAGATCAAAGTCCATCTATTCGTTGCTAATATGCAGAGGGTAATGGAGTTACTTAATGCAGGAAATATTAATATTGGTCTTGTAGAAGGTGATGTCAAAAAGCATAAGTTAATTGTCGAAAAATTTCTTTCTGATGAACTCCTTCTTATTGTCCCTCCACATCATGCTTGGGCTAAGAGAAAAGAGGTATCTGTTGCAGAACTTATTGACGAACCATTTATTCTAAGAGAAGCAGGTTCCGGCACAAGGCAAACAATAGAAAAGTTTTTGTCGCGTCATGGAATTGCACTTCAAAATATGAAAGTCTCCATGGTTCTTGGAAGTACACAAGCTATAAAAGAAGCCGTAGAAAATGGTCTTGGTTTATCAATAATATCCCGCTGGTCTGCAAGAAAAGAAATCAAATTCGGGACTCTCCAGACTCTCAATTTTAAGGAAGAAAAAATGGTAAGAGATTTCTCACTCATTACACACAAAAATTCTGTTTCGTCTCATGCAATTGAAGAATTTCTGTTATACTTAAGGTCGTATCCTTTTGAAAGACTGCTTTCTCAATAATCTTTACTTTGGTAAATTCTGTAATCAATATCTTTAAATATACTGTCTTTATTTTCAATATCAGAAAGCCAATTTTCAGATATATTCATTGAAACGATTGAATCGAAAATCCTGTTGAATATTGCAACATGCTCTGTAAATCTTTTCCTTGCATATTCTGAAGCATTTCCTGAATAAATCATGAATGCCCAGTCACTTTGCTGTGCGAGGAGAAGTTCTCTTGCAGCTTGGTTTAATGCCCTTTGTGTTAGACCTTTTGCTTTTGGAAATTTTTTGGCAAGATATATCATTAGCTCAGTCATCTTGTGAAGATGGCGATAGATATAATTGTTTGAGTGACTAAGCCATACCTCATTATAACCTTTGTGTCCCCAGCTTGAAAAATTATAGACTCTTTCAGGTTAGGACACGGCTGATATTTATATGTCTGCATATTATTCTTTGATATTTTTAAATAGAAATATTGTGACAACCCCGAAAGAAATTGGTACAATCCAAGCAGCAATTGCTGGTTCAACTATGCCTGCATATCCCATTGAAAGTGCTAAGGTATACACAATCCAATAAAAAATACTTATTAATAACCCAAGACCTGCAGCAAAAAGACTACCACTGAATTTACTCTTAATTGAAAGAGATATTCCAAGGAGTATCATGAACATGTTTATTAAAGGATATGCAACCTTTGAATTCATATCTACAATTAATTTTTTGTTTTTAAAACCAGCCCTTTCCAATCTTTCTATGTATCTGTAAAGTTCGCCTATCCCCATTTCTTCTGATTTTTTAATTCCTTCATTGAAAAAATCGGGTGATTCAAGATAGGGATAATCAAACTCAGGAAAAATATTTATTTTCTTATCCATAATATTATAAACGATTGCATTTTTCAGTCTCCAAACCCCTTTTGAACCTTGAACATATTCCCACTTTGCTTCTTCTGCCTCTATTCTTTCTCTAAGGAAATTTTCATTGAAGACAAATATGCTTAATCCTTTGGCTATTTTCATTTCATGTACATAAAGCTCAATCCTTACAGGTGAACCATCTGTCGCCCTTAACCACAAAGTCCCCTCTTTAAACATAAATTTTCTATCTTTGCTTTTATTTTTAATGGTATTTTTTAATTCATTTGACCTTCTTGAAAAATCAGGAACAATAATCTCTCCTACAAAAAAGGCAAAAATTGTAATTAGAACGCCAGATATTAAAAAAGGATAAAAGACAGCCTTCAATTTACAACCTGCTGCCTTTATAGCAACAAACTCCTTATTACGCGCTGCCTGGCTAAATATGAATAGACTACAAGTTAACAGAGCCACAGGCAGTAGGTACAGCAGATATTTCGGGAAGTTAAATACAATATAAAGTAAAAGATTTTTCATGGTTGGTCTGCCAGGTATGAATTCATCAATTTTGTCTATGAAGTCAAGGATACTGAATATTGACGCAAGACTCGTTCCTATTAGAGACATTAGCTTAAAAAATTCCTTAATATAAAGTCTTTGAATTGTCAGCATAAGACTACTTTTTACTTTCCTTCCTGAAAAGCAATAACGAACATAATAAAATCAGAAGTGTTGGTGTCCATGCACCAATATAATGGGATATTTTCCCGGCCTTCACGAGATTTTCACCATAAATGAGAAGAATATAATAGAGAGTAAAGACCCCTAACCCTATAGACAAACCACCAAGCTTACCGGATTTACCTGCCATCATAGATAAAGGGGGTCCTAAAAATATTAAGATAAGACAAAGAAAAGGTAATGAGAACCTCCTGTGGAGCTCAAGTTGGAGGGATGAAATCTGTGGCACGTGCTTCTTTATTTCATCAATAAGCTCGTAAAGAGTGAGTTCAGAATTTTTCCTTGATGGGAGATCTGATTCAAATCTCATAATGAGGTTGTATTTCTCAAAAAACATTTCTGTTACATTCTCACCTTTTGCTATATGGATATAGCCATCCTTAAGAAAAAGGTTTGTTTGAAGACCCTCTGACATGAATATCCTTCCTTCCCTTGCTGTCATAACTTTTGGTTCTGTCTTATTCCTACCATCATATAGGAAAACACCTTTGAATGAATTATTGGACAGCTTTTCTTTGATTATAATTACAATGTCTTTGAAAGAGGTATTGAAGGCCCCCTCATCAATCGTTAAGGGAGCTCGAACAGTAACAATATTTGTTATTTCATTCCTGAGCATATGACTGCTCTTTGGTCCAAAATAGAAACTAACTAAAAAATTGAAAATAAAACACAACACACCTGTTATGAAAACAGGTCTCGAAATATCTTTAAATTTCATGCCTGTTGTCATTAATATCAAAAGCTCATTATCATGATTTAATCGCCCATAAGTTAGAAGCGTGGCAATAAGAAATGCCATAGGTATTGTGAGTAATAATAGCTGGGGCTGAATGTATAAAAAGATTTTTATCATATTTTCCACAGATACACCGGTACCAGAAAGAAATCTACTAAGTCTTAGTACCTTCTCCATCATCAGAACAAAATTCAGAAATGCAAGACTGACAAGAAAGGTTAAAAATAATTCTATAAGAATAGATTTATAGATTATCTTCATGTTAAAAATTTAAATCTTCATATTTTAGCATAACCTTATTTTAAGTAATTATAAGAAGCTAAAAGAATGATATATAAAACAGCCCATTTAGTTGACTTTTTCTTAAGACCTAATCTATACTTAAATAACCCTGGGGGAGGCTAAAAGCCTGAGAGTTTCCTAATAATTAAAAAATAGGAAAGACCCCACGAACCTGATCCGGATAATACCGGCGTAGGGAATGGGATAAATTACCGTATCCTTCAGGGATGCGGTTTTTGTTTTTAGGAGGAAGATATGGATGAAGTGATTATATCTCGAGCAATCATAGAGAGCTATTTTAAAAATCTAATTGATTCTCTTGATGTGGATGTTGCTATTGCTGGAGCTGGACCATCAGGTCTTACAGCAGCTTACTACCTTGCAAGAGAAGGTATAAAGACAGTGATATTTGAAAAACAGCTCCGTGTTGGAGGTGGTATGCCCGGTGGCGGAATGATGTTTAATAATATAGTGATCCAGGAAGATGCAAAAGAGATTTTAGATGAATTCAAGGTAAGAGCAAAAAAATATAAAGATGGTCTTTATATAGCAAATGCCCTTGAGACAGTCTCAGCCCTCTGTCTTAAAGCGATGAAAGCAGGGGCAAATATCTTCAACCTGATAAGTGTGGAAGATGTAATGATAAGGGAGTCTGCTCAAGACGAAGAGATTATTACTGGATTAGTCATAAACTGGAGTGCTGTTTCCTGGTCTAAACTCCATGTAGACCCGTTGACAGTAAGATCAAAGGTAATAATAGACGCAACTGGGCATGATGGTGAAGTATGCCGCATAGTGGAAAAAAAATTAGGACCGAAGCTACGGACCCCAAGAGGAGATATTATGGGTGAAAAGTCAATGTGGTCTGAAAAAGGTGAAAGAGAATTACTGGATAACACAAAAGAGGTTTTTCCCGGTCTTATTGTTACTGGAATGGCTGCAAATGCAGTCTTTGGCTCACCCAGAATGGGTGCAATTTTCGGAGGAATGTTGCTTTCTGGTAAGAGGGCTGCGGAGATAGCAATAGAAAAATTAAATGTTGTAAAGGTGCTGAAATGACAAGAATAGAGCTTGCTAAAAAGGGGATTATCACTGAGGAGGTAAAGGGTGTTGCAATTTCTGAGGGTGTATCTCCTGAAAGTCTTGCTTCTGATATAGCTAAAGGTTTAACCGTGATTCCAAGGAATATTAGACACGAAATAAGACCAATAGGAATAGGAAAAGGTCTGAAAACAAAGGTTAATGCAAATATAGGGACATCAAAAGACAGGATATATCTCGATGATGAAAAAGAGAAACTTTCCGTAGTTATTAAATATGGCGCTGATGCTGTTATGGACCTTTCAACTGGTGGTCATATTAAAGAACTCAGGCAGATACTTTTA
>JACAEY010000150.1 GCA_013388605.1 Nitrospirota bacterium
GCATGGTGGAGCTGGATCACCTTCTCAATTTTCTGATAGATGTGAGAAGGCTTGCAAGACTGCTTTTCAACTACTCGAAAAAGGTGGTAACTCTTTAGATGCAGTTACAGAAGCAGCACGTATCCTTGAAGATGATGGTAGGTTTAATGCTGGCAGTGGTTCAGTCTTGCGCCTTGATGGGAAAACAATAGAGATGGATGCCTCTGTTATGGATTCAAAGGGAAACATAGGAATAGTTATAGCAATAAGAAATGTCAAAAACCCAATTTTGGTTGCAAGATCTGTTACGAATACACCTCATATTGCCTTATCAGGAGAAGGTGCAACAGCATTCGCAAGAAAGAAAGGTTTCAAGCCTTTTTATAATGTTTCAAAATATGCTCTTGAAAGATACAAGAGACTCAAGCAATTGATTAAGGAAGGTAAATTGAGTAAGGAATCTCCTATCTGGAAAGGGTATGATGTAGAGTCTCTTTGGAATTTTGATAACATCTCTTATGAAGAGGCATTTTGTGATACTATCGGAGCCGTTGCAATAGATAAAAAAGGGGTTTTCGCAGTGGCTAATTCCACAGGTGGGTTTTCACCAATGCTATTGGGAAGGGTTGGAGACAGTGGCATGATAGGTTGTGGATTTTATGCAGGTCCATCAGGTGCAATTGCTACTACAGGTGCTGGTGAGGAGATCATAAGAAGGATGTTTGCAAAGTGTGTGTATGATATTATATCCGCAGGGGAAGATGTTAGAAAGGCATGCAAAAAGGGCATTGAGATGTTTCCACCTGAGATCAAAGCGGGTATTATAGCTATAACAAGAACAGACTTTTCAGTAGAGGCTAATACAGAGATGGCACATTATGCCTTGGTTAAAGAAAGATAGTTTTCATGACCACAAAGATAAAACTTATTATAGGTTCCTTAGAATTATTTGCAGAATTGAGTGAATCTTCTTCTGCTAAAAAGTTAATATCACTTCTTCCAATTGAATTCAATATGTCAAGATGGGGAGATGAATATTATGGAGATTGTGGGATTAAAGTAGACCTTTCTCCAGATGCAAGAGATATTATGGAGAAAGGAGAACTGGCTGTCTGGCCTGCTGGAAATGCCCTATGTATATTTTTTGGTCCAACCCCTGCAAGCAGGGGAGATGAACCGAGGGCAGTTTCACCTGTTAACCCGATAGGGAAATTAATAGGCGACTATGAGGCATTGAAGAAATTAGGCAGATCTATTAAGGTTAGAATAGAAATATTAAAATAAATTTATGGTAAAGACAGCAGGGATAATTATCATAGGTGATGAGATTTTATCAGGGAAGATTCAGGATTCAAATTCTCATTTCATGGTTAAAGAGCTGAGGCTTCATGGTATTGATGTCAGAAGGATTTCTGTTATACCAGATGATGTTAAAGAGATTGCCAATGAGGTCAGGGAATTTTCTGAGAGGTTCGACTATGTCTTTACATCTGGTGGCATTGGTCCAACACATGATGATGTAACCATTGAAGGTATCGCTAAAGCCTTTGATGTAAAAATTACTCTAAATAAGGTTATTAAAAAATTTCTTTATAAAAGATTTGGTAAACACCTGACCTCTGAACAGCTCAAAATTGCCAAAGTACCTGAAGGTGCTGAATTGATAAAAAATGGTACTGTAAAATTTCCTATTATACTTTTTAGAAATGTATATATCCTTCCAGGTATACCCGAATTTCTTGAGAAAAAATTTTTTGTAATAGAGAAATTATTTGATGAACCACCATTTCTTTTAAAGAAGATTTACATAAAAGAATATGAACCAGAGATAGCACCTTATCTAAATCAAATGGTCAAAAGGCATAAGGATGTCAAGATAGGTTCTTATCCTGTTGTAGGGAATCGAGATTACTATGTTATGGTGACACTGGAGTCTAAGGATGATAAAAGTCTTAATTTAGCCCTTAATGACATCTTACAGAAGATTCCCAGGAGGAAGGTCTTTAAAGTAGAGGGCTGAGATTTATTTTAGGTGGAGAAAGACATTATAGATGAAGATAATAGTTTGTATTAAACAGGTTCCAGATACTACTGAAGTAAAGATTAATCCAGAAACAGGGATACTTTTAAGAGAAGGTGTTCCAAGCATTATTAATCCTTATGATCTGCATGCAATAGAAGCAGGACTACAGATAAGGGAAAGGGTTCAAGGAAATGTAACTGTGATAACAATGGGTCCACCCCAGGCAGAAACTGCACTCCGCGATGCCTTAGCTATGGGCGCAGATGATGCTATTCTTCTTACAGATAAAGCATTTGCGGGCTCTGATACATGGGCAACATCATATGTCTTATCTATGGCTATAAAAAAATTAGGTGCCGATTTAATTATATGCGGGAAACAGGCAATAGACGGTGATACAGCACAGGTAGGACCAGAGACAGCAGAGTTTCTCGATATCCCTCATATATCATATGTAAGAAAAATAGAAGAAGTTACAGAGAATTCTGTCAGGGTGCAGAGAATGATGGATGAAGGTTATGATATTGTTGAATCATCATTACCTGTTCTTTTGACTGTCCTGAGGGAATTGAATGAACCAAGGTTGCCTTCACTGAAGGCTAAGATAGCTGCAAAAAAGGCAGTAATTAAAAAGTGGGCTTCTTCAGATATCAATGTAGATAATAACAAAATAGGAATTAAAGGTTCACCAACGCGTGTTAAGAATATATTCACGCCTGAAGCGAGAGCAGACAGAATAATTTTAAATGGTACCTTAGAAGAACAGGTTGACAAATTGGCAAAAGAATTGAGGGAATTGAAGTGCCTATAGTTGTAAATTTAAATAAGTGCAAAGGTTGTGAAGAATGCATTGCGTCATGTCCTTATGATGCAATAGAGATTAAAGAAGGCAAAGCATCTATTAATGAATACTGTAATTTTTGTAAAACTTGCTTGTCTGTATGTCCAGAAGGAGCAATAGAAGAAATTGAAGGAAAATTTTTTATACCTGAAACATCATCAATTGGTAATTACAGGGGGGTATTGATCTTTGCTGAACAAAGGGAAGATAAGATTTCCCCTGTAACATATGAACTTCTTGGAGTAGGGAGGAGGCTTGCTGATGATCTGAATGTAGAACTCTCAGCTGCCCTTTTCGGAGCATCTGAAAAAGAGGCAGAAGAATTGATCAGATGGGGCGCTGATAAAATTTATTTTTGTGATGATCCCGTATTCAAGCAATTTAATGATGAACCCTATGCGAGATTGCTTTCTTTAATCATAGAGACCTATAAGCCTGAAATCGTTATTGCTGGTGCAACCCCAATAGGGCGTTCTTTTATTCCAAGGGTAGCAGCGAGGTTGGGAACGGGCCTGACTGCAGACTGTACATCTCTATCAATAGACAGGGAAACACGAAACTTACTACAAGTCCGCCCAGCTTTTGGTGGAAACATTATGGCAACAATTTTATGCCCAAATCATAGACCTCAGATGGCCACTGTAAGGCCAAGGGTTATGAAAAGAGGCGAGTATAAAAAAGATAAAAAAGGAGAAATCATTTATATTAGGGCAGATAATATACCTTTTAGAACAAAAGTAATAGATACAATAAAGGAAGTTTCTAACATTACAGTAAACCTTCAAGAGGCAGATGTAATTGTATCAGGTGGAAGAGGACTTGGCAACGCAAAAGGTTTTGAGCTTCTCAAAGAGCTTGCAGTGTTATTAGGGGGAACTATTGGTGCTTCAAGAGCTGCTGTAGACGAAGGATGGATTTCTTACATACATCAGGTTGGACAGACAGGGAGGACTGTATGCCCTAAGATTTATATTGCATGTGGTATATCAGGTGCTGTTCAACATATTGTTGGTATGCAGTCGTCAGACATAATAATTGCAATAAATAAAAATCCTGAAGCTCCAATATTCAATATAGCAAATTACGGTATCGTTGGAGACCTTTATGAAGTAATCCCTTTGTTCATCAGAAAGATAAAGGAAGTTAAAGCGATATCGTCATGAGATTTAAAATATTAACCTTATTACTTTTTACTTGTTCAATATCAACATGAAAATAGCTTTTGTATTTCCAGGTCAGGGGTCTCAATATGTAGGAATGGGTAAGGAAATCTACAAAAATTTTATTGTGGCAAGAGAACTCTTTAAAGAGGCTTCTGATGAACTTGGTTATAATATTGAAAGGTTATGTTTTGAAGGACCCGCGGAAGAACTCAATAAGACTTATAAAACCCAGCCATCTATTCTTACTGTTAGTATAGCGATTAATAGGGTATTAATATCAAATGGCATAAGACCCTCAGTAGTTGCAGGACATAGCCTTGGTGAATATTCTGCGCTTGTCTCAGCAAGAGCCTTATCTTTTCGTGATGCCATCAAAATAACCGAGATGAGAGGAAGGTTTATGCAGGAAGCAGTTCCTGAGGGTAGGGGTATAATGGCTGCAATAATTGGATTGGAAAGAAATATAGTTGATGAGATATGTTCTTCTGTTCAATCAGGTTATACAGCACCTGCTAATTATAATTCACCTAATCAGATAGTCATTGCAGGTGAAAAAGATGCTGTAGAAGAAGCGATGAAACTTGCAAGAGAAAAAGGAGCAAAAAGAGCAATGGTACTCGCAGTTAGTGTTCCTTCTCACTGCACTCTAATGGCTGAAGCATCTCAGAGGCTTGCGGAATTTCTTAAAAAGATAGATTTTAGAAATCCTGAAATGCCTATTGTAAATAATACAGATGCAATGTTTTTATACGATACAAAGAGCATAAAAAATTCACTTGTCCGTCAATTGAACAGCCCACTTCTATGGGAAGATTCTATAAGAGTAATTTTTGATTCTGGCGTAGATACATTTGTAGAGGTTGGTCCAGGGAAAATACTCTCTGGATTAATTAAAAGAATCGAACCCTCGGCGAAAGTATTTAATGTTGAGGATTTAAAAACTTTTGATAACACGTTATCTTCTATAAAATGAAATCTATATTTTGATATACCATATGTTTCAATTAATTAACGAAAAAAGATAAGTCGCTGACAAAAATCGTCACTTTTCAATATCATATTTTTAATATAAATTATTTTTTTTCTTTAATTTCAAATAATTATCTCAGAATTTAAAGGGAACAGAATTTGCAAGTTGATTAATTATGATAAATCTTGGAGCTTTTTACCACATTAATGATGAATTGAAATTAAAAAAATCAGGGGTGAACAATGCCTAATAAAAAAGAAATGAATCAAATTTCTGAGCTGAGGTCTCTCTCAAAAAGTCTCATGGCAAAGCTATTCTTAACAGTAAATGGCTCTATACATACTTATCTGGCTGTAACACAGGATATAGCTTCTGAGGAAAAGAAAAGACAGATATGGGAAAGATATAATGAGTTATTCAATGAAAGGATTTTATGTCCTGTTCTTGATATTTTCGATAAAAATAGATGTGGGGTCTCAGAGTTCTGTACAGCCGTTTTAAAGTTACTTGAGATAGCAGGAAGTTGTGTTTCTGAAGTTGAGAATGCATGTGATAAAGAAGCGAAGACTATAGAGTTCTGGGAACAAAAATTCTCATAAATATACCTGGTCTCTTCTAAATATTCCTTGAAGGACAGATATCAAAAAGGACACATTCATCATGCTTTGGCTTTTTTGCCAGACAGACATTTCTTCCATGTAATATCAGAAGATGTGATAAATTTCCCCATTCTTTTTTTGGAGTTAACTCAATAAGTTCCTTTTCTATCTTAACAGGATCATCATTTTTAGTAAGACCAAGCCTGAATGAGAGACGTTTCACATGAGTATCAACAGCTATGCCCTCATTTATTCCAAAGGCATTTGAAAGAATAATGTTTGCGGTCTTTCTTGCGACACCAGGAAGTTCTATTAGTTCTTCCATCGTTTTAGGTACCTTTGAATTATATTTTTTGATGACCATCTTTGCTGCTTCATGAATATTTTTTGCCTTTGTCTTGAAGAAATTTATTGATCTTATATCTGTCTGAAGCCTTTCAATAGAAACATTTGCATAATCTTCTACAGACCTGTATTTCTTAAAAAGAACCTCAGTAACTTTATTCACGTGTGAATCTGTAGTCTGAGCTGAAAGTATGGTTGCAACGAGAAGTTCAAAGGGGTTGCTGAAACTCAGTGCTGTTTTTGCATTTGGATAAAGCCTTTTTAGGCGTCTTATAGTCTCAAACACTTTTTCCTTGTTATCCATATATTCCCCCAAAATCTACACATTATTACACATCTGTCCAAAATAATACTTCATGCTCTTGGAAAGACAGGTATGAGAACCGATTTTAGAAGCAAAATCACGGGTAACCTTGATGAGACCGGAGTCGAAGCGGAGGTCTCAGCCAAAGATTATCAATAGTGATTAAAGTCAGGTGAAGGTTTAAACATAATAAGAGGTAGTTTATTTTGGTTCGAAAATCGGGTCTCATAACTCTTATATAGAATATTTTGGACAGCAATGATCTTAAGTATTTATTTCTAATAATATATTATCAATAAGACGGGTATTGCCTATCCTTAAGGCTATTGCAAGTAAA
>JACAEY010000110.1 GCA_013388605.1 Nitrospirota bacterium
GGACAATGACACTTGTTAGGTGATTACACTTTTCTCAAAATGGTTTGATTAATTAAGGTTTTTACTAAATAATCGCTCAACTTAGCATAGAATTATATAGAATATTTTGGACAGCAATGATTGCAAATATTTTATCAGGTTAATTCGTCTTAGTACTGTATCTACAAAGTCTTTCGTTTGCTTACTTGTATGTAGTATTGATAATTGGCTATTTTTCAATATATCCTTCAACCAATATATCTTCTCCTATTCTTTTTATTTTTATATCTTTAAGACGATATGCCTCTTCAAGTTTTTTAAAGTTTCTTCCTCCAACTGCAGGAAAAGACTCCCTTCCCCCAATTATCTTAGGAGCGATGAAAAACATAATTTTATCAACAATTCCCTGTTCGAGTGCATTAGCATTAAATGAAGAGCCGGCTTCAATCAATACTGATGTAATTTCTTTTTCACAAAGCCTTTTCATAAGCCACTTCAGGTCAACCTTTTCCCCTTCATACTCAATAAATTCAACACCTTTATTTAACAACAGCTTTATCTTTTCTTCATTATCGGACTGTAAACCGTGAAATTTCTTAGTAACAATGACCGTCTGGGGTGGTATCTGAATAACCTTTGAATCTAAAGGTATTTCAAGGTCAGGATCAATAATAATCCTCAATGGATTCTTCCCACCTCGTATCCTCGCAGTTAGCTCCGGGTCATCTGCTTTAACTGTCCCTATAGCTGTTAAGACTGAAACAACACTACTTCTCAATCGGTGCACCATCTTTCTTGATTTCTCAGAAGTTATCCACTTTGACTTGCCTTCAGGGGTCGCAATCTTTCCATCAATGGTCATAGCAATCTTCATAATTACAAAAGGTATACCTTTAGTTATATATTTTATATAAGCCTCATTTAGCCTTCTTGCCTCATTTTCAAGAATACCTGTCCTAACATGTATGCCTGCTTTCCGAAGCTCTGCTATTCCCTTACCAGAGACCATTGGATTTGGATCAACCATCGCGATAACAACCTCCTTAATTTTTGAAAAGATGATTGCTTTTGTACAGGGAGGTGTCCTCTTCTCGGTATGACAACAGGGTTCAAGGTTTACAAAGAGAGTGCAATCCCTGGCATCTTCCCCAGCTTTTTCTATAGCAAGGGCTTCAGCATGGGGTGTTCCAGGTTTTTTGTGAAAGTCCTCTGAAACTATCTTATTTTTTTTGACAAGTACAGCTCCAACCATTGGATTAGGACTTGCCATAGAATGAGCTTTTGATGCCAATTTTAAAGCACGCTTCATATAAAATTCATCATTCATAGATGATAATAAGATACCATAAATTTTTCCTACTAAATACCTATCTTTTCTGATATAATTAGTAAGATGAACCAGATATGGATAGTATTAATAATTATCGCAGTACTTGTAACAGCGGGTTTTTTGGTTGCACTACTTATTAAATTGATAAAACTTACCCATTCTCTCACAGCATTTTTGAAAACAACAGGTGAATCTACAAAGATAGCATTAGATGAATTACATGAAGCACTTAAAAGCATCAAGAGTGTATCAGACAATATCCACGACGTGACAGGTGATGTGAAGACATTCTCAGGTGCTATAAGAGATGTTGGAGAAAATGTACATAGGATTAATAGCATGGTAGAAAAAATAAGGTCTTCTGCACTTGTTGAGGTCTCAAGTCTTAAGGTTGGATTTAAAACTGCCTTTGCAGTATTATTAAGTAATCTTTTAAATAATTTACTAAAGAAAGGAGGAAAACAATGAGAGAAGAAGGCGGATACAGTGCAGGCAGTATGTTCCTTTCTTTTTTACTTGGAGGCGTTGTTGGTGCAGCCCTTGCATTACTTTTAGCCCCTCAATCCGGAAGAGAGACGAGAACGAGAATAAAAGATTTTGCTGAAGATATGAAAGAAAAGGTTAAAGATTATGCTGAGGATCTAAAAGAAAAGGTCATATCCTCTGTTGAAAAAGGCAAGGAGCTTTATGAAGAGAAAAAATCAGCTATAACAAAGGCAGTAGAGGCTGGTAAGGAAGCTTACGAAAAAGAGAAGGAGAGATTGGCTCAGGAATAGAATGCATGAATTGTCAATTGCCCAGAGCCTTCTTGACATTGCTGTCAAAAATTGTAAACAAAATGGTTATAAAAGAATAGAGTCAATAAAGGTTAAAATCGGTAAGGCATCGGGCATAATGCCCGATGCCTTACTTTTTGCATTTGATGCAGTTAAGATTGGCAGTATTGCTGAGAAGGCAAGTTTGAACATAGAAGAAATACCAGTAAGCGGTTATTGTGAATGCTGTAAAAAAAACTTCACCGTTGATGAAGCATTCATAATAAGCTGTCCTATGTGCGGAAATATTTCCATAAAAATAGAGAGCGGAAGAGAATTACATATAGAAGAGATAGATGTATTTTAATAAATAGATTTGTAAGGAGGGCTAATAAGTGAAAGTAAAGGTTGTATCACATATTCTTGAGGCAAACGACAGAATTGCTGAAGAAAACAGGAGGCTCTTTGATAAATTCGGTGTTTATGTTATTAACCTGATGAGTGCCCCAGGAGCTGGAAAGACATCTCTTATAGAAAACACAATAAAGGAAATTTCCGGGAAGATAAAGATAGGTGTCATTGAGGGCGATATTGCAGGCTCTGATGATGCTAAAAGAATAAAAAGTCTAAATATTCCTGTTGTTCAGATAAACACAGGGGGTGCCTGCCATCTTGATGCCAATATGATTAGAGAAGTAATCGATGGTTTCCCTCTCAAAGGTCTTGATCTTCTTATTATTGAAAATGTTGGGAATCTTGTGTGTCCTGCTGAATTCAGGGTAGGTGAAAATATAAAGGTCATGCTTCTCAGCATAACAGAAGGAGATGACAAGCCACTCAAGTATCCATTAATGTTTCAGGAATCCTCTGCCTTAGTTTTAAATAAGATCGACCTATTGCCATATACAAATGTAAATATCGAAAAGATTAAAAAGAACTCTCAGGCTCTTAACCCAAAATTAAAGATATTTGAAGTTTCTTGTAGGACAGGAGAAGGATTAAATAAGTGGATAAAATGGTTACAATCTCTGATAAAATAATTATAAATGGACTCAAGAGTAAAAATATTGGTAAGAGGAATAGTCCAGGGTGTAGGTTTTAGACCTTTTGTTTACAGTCTCGCAAAATCCTTAAACCTCAAAGGTTTTGTGATGAATTCTTCTAAGGGGGTTACTATTGAAATTGAAGGTAATGATTATTCTCTTTTTATTGAAAGACTTAAGCATGAAGCACCACCTCTTTCTAATATATTAAGCATTGATGTTATACCTTTACCTTTTTATGGCTATGGTGATTTTCGTATAGTAGAAAGTGAAGATGAGGGAAGTTTTACTCTTGTCTCACCTGATGTCTCTATATGCAAGGATTGTTTTAAAGAGCTCTTAGATGTGAATAATAGACGCTATCTCTATCCATTTATAAACTGTACGAACTGTGGACCCCGTTACACAATAACAAAATCGGTACCTTATGATAGACCTAATACTACTATGTCAGTCTTCAAGATGTGTTTTGAATGCGATGAAGAATACCATAATCCAGAGGACAGGAGATTCCATGCCCAACCGAATGCTTGTCCATTATGTGGGCCACATGTGGAATTAATAGTTAAGAACAAAAAGGGAAAGGCATCTATATTAAATAACCCCAGCATAATTAAAAGGAAAGAAAATCCTATAGAAAAAACAATAAGATTTCTTAAGGAGGGATATATTGTAGCTATCAAAGGGCTTGGTGGTTTTCATTTAGCCTGTGATGCATCCAATAAAGATGCAGTGAATAAATTAAGGTTGAGGAAGAGAAAGAGTAATAAACCATTTGCACTTATGGCGCCTGACATTGAAACCATCAGAAAATTCTGTGAGGTTTCAGAAAAAGAAGAAAAACTTCTATTATCTAACAAAAGACCTATTGTCTTATTAAAGAAGAAGGGAAATTACCTCCCTGAGGAGGTTTCTCCTAAAAACCCTTACCTTGGCTTCATGTTACCATATACTCCTTTACATTATCTTCTTTTCTACTATCCTTTAAATTTTAGGCCCCAACCTACTAACTCTAAGCTTCAAAACAACTTTGATGCTCTCATTATGACGAGCGGAAACCTTTCAGAAGAACCAATTGTAATTGATAATGAAGAAGCTATTTCAAGTCTCTCTGACATATCTGACGCATTTCTTATTCACAACAGAGATATATTTATGCGTGTTGATGACTCTGTAGTTAAGGTCTTCATTCATGAACCCTATCCCCATAACAAACAGATAGAAATTTTAACCCATAACACTCAATCTTTTACACTTTTTATTCGTCGTTCTCGTGGATATGTCCCTGATCCCATTTTCCTTCATGAAGAAGGACCGGAGGTTCTTGGTTGCGGAGCTGATATAAAAAATACTTTTACTCTTACAAAAGGAAGTTTTGCTATACCGAGCCAGCACATTGGCGATATGGAAAACTATGAAACCCTCAGATTCTTTGAAGAAAGCCTTGAAAACCTTAAAAAGGTCTACAGGGTTAATCCTGAAGCGCTTGCATATGACCTTCATCCTGTGTATTTATCTACCCGATGGGCACTCAAACAGGATAATATAAAAAAATTCGGGATTCAACATCACTTTGCACATATTGCTTCTGTAATGGCTGAAAGAGGAATTACAGAAGATGTCATAGGTATCTCATTTGATGGAACAGGTTACGGAATTGATGGAAACCTTTGGGGTGGAGAATTTCTGATTGCTGATATAAATGGGTTCAAAAGGGCAGGACATTTTAAATATATTCCTTTACCAGGGGGTGAAATAGCTGTTAAGGAACCATGGAGAACAGCAATAAGCTATATCTGGAACACTACCAGAGAGCAGGCTTTGGACTACCTTAAACACCTTGGTTTTATTGATAGGTATGGTATAGAACAAATAAATAAAATTTTAGGAATTATAGATAAAAAAGAATTTTCACCACTTTCATCAGGTGCTGGAAGATTCTTTGATGCAGTCTCAGCAATACTGGGGATATGCGACAAAAATACTTTTGAGGGAGAGGCTGCAATAGCACTTGAATCTATAACAAGGCAAGATGTATTTGACGATTATACAGTGAATATAATATCTAAAGATCCACTTGAGATAGATTTTTCACTTACTATCTTAGGAATCATAGAAGACTTTCTGAAAGGAGAAGATAAAGGTACCATTGCATCTAAATTCCACAATACTATAGCTTCAGTCATATTCAGGGTCGTCCAGAAGCTTTCATCAAGTAATAATCCAGATATCGTTATTCTCAGCGGTGGAGTCTTTCAGAATATGTATCTTCTTGAAAGAGCTGTCTCGATACTTGAATCTGCAGGAAAGGAAGTATATACAAATACAAAGGTTCCATGCAATGATGCAGGGATATCTCTTGGACAGGCTTATGTAATAAGAGAATGGATAAAGTCAGGAAAAAGTAATTAATAAAAGGGGACAAAGGGTGAAGGAAATAATTAAAAAGATAGAGAATTTAATGGATACTATTAGCAGACCAATAAAACTTATGGAAGTATGCGGTACTCATACAGTGGCTATTTTTAAACATGGTATCAGAGATATTATTCCGGGAGAAATTACTCTGCTTAGTGGTCCTGGCTGTCCTGTATGTGTCACAGCAATAAAAGATGTGGATATTGCAATAGCAATATCTAAGATGAATGGCAATATATTATTTACATTTGGTGATATGATGAGAGTTCCCGGAAGTAAACACTCCTTCTATCAGGCGCAAGCAGAAGGAGCTAATATAAGGATTGTTTACTCTCCAATGGATGCACTTGAGTTTGCTTTAAAGAACAAAGATAGAAAAGTTATATTCTTTGCAACTGGTTTTGAGACGACCTCCCCTTCTATTGCTGGTACACTCTTTGAAGCAGAAAAAGCAGATGCTCAAAATTTTTATATATATTCTACACATAAGTTGGTTCCACCTGCTCTCAAAGCACTTCTTGATTCTGGAGAAGTCAGGATAGATGGACTCATACTTCCAGGACATGTATGCACAATTTCGGGATCCAAACCTTATGAATTTCTCGTATCTGAATATAAAGTCCCTTCAGTAATAACAGGCTTTGAAGCAGAAGACATTATTCAGGGTATTATGATGCTCCTTGAGCAGATTGCATCAAATAAACCATCTGTAGAGATTCAATATAAGAGAGCTGTTCGAAAAGAAGGTAATCCTAAGGCTTTATCATTTATTAATGAATATTTTGAGCCATGTGATGCAAAATGGAGAGGAATCGGTATAATCCCTATGAGTGGTCTGAAACTTAAAGATAAATATAACCGTTGGGATGCAACTAAAGAATTTAATATAGATGTCCCTGAACCAAGGGAACCAAAGGCTTGTCAGTGTGGTTTTGTTCTTAGAGGAATAAAGATACCAACAGATTGTCCTCTCTTTGGAAAAACCTGTACTCCTGAAAGACCTGTTGGTGCATGCATGGTAAGTTCCGAAGGAAGTTGTGCTGCATATTTTAAATATGGAAGGTGGGGAAAATAGAAATGGACAGGATTCTCCTTAGCCATGGAAGTGGTGGAACAATGATGCACAAGTTAATCAGAGAGCATTTTGCCCCGAAATTCGATCTCAAATCTTTTAATGATTCTGCTGTCCTTCACGGAATAAAAAAAGGGAAACTTGCTTTTACAACAGACTCTTATGTGGTTTCCCCAATATTTTTCCCTGGTGGAAATATTGGAGATCTTGCAGTATATGGCACAATAAATGACCTATCTATGGTAGGAGCTCAACCTCTCTATATTACAGCAGGTTTTATACTTGAAGAAGGTTTCCAATTTGAAGACTTAAAAAAGATACTTTCTTCTATGTCAATTGCTGCTGAAAAGGCAGGCGTGAAAATCGTGGCAGGCGATACAAAAGTAGTTAATAAAGGCAAAGCTGATGGTATTTTTATAAACACATCTGGCATAGGAATAATTGAAAACAGGATTGACATATCTCCTTCAAATGTAAAACCCGGAGATAAGATTATCCTTAGTGGACCAATTGGAAATCATGGCATTTCAGTTATAGGAGAAAGAAATGGTATCAGTTTCAACCCACCGGTTTTAAGTGATACGGCTCCTTTAAATAGTCTTGTTAAAGAGATGCTGAAGATAACAAAGAAGATAAATGCAATGAGAGACCCTACAAGGGGTGGTCTTGCTACTACTCTCAAGGAGATTGCATTAGATTCTGGTTACTGCATATTTATTGAAGAGGACTCTATCCCTGTGCCTTCTGGTGTAAAAGGTGCATGTGAGCTACTCGGACTTGACCCACTCTATGTAGCAAATGAAGGGATACTCGTTGCAATAGTAAGCCCTGATGTTTCAGATAAACTTATAAATGTTATGAAAAGGCATTCATTAGCAAAAGATGCAAGAATTATTGGAGAGGTGCGTAAATCACCTGAAGGTATGGTTCTACTTAAGACATCAATAGGCGGAACGAGAATAGTAGAGATGCTTTCAGGAGACCAGCTACCGAGGATATGTTAACTTTTGAATAAGTAATATTCAAATTACAATAGACTAAAATAACCATTGAAATGAAATTAATACCCTCATCGTAGTTTTGAGAAATCTGTTGGTGATTGATTATAGGTATTCATTTGATTTTGGAGGTTTTAGATGTTACTCGGTGTAAATGTTGACCATGTAGCTACTATAAGGCAGGCAAGAAGAGGTATTGAGCCAGATCCTATTATGGCTGCAACTCTTGCAATACTCGGTGGAGCAGATGGAATAACAATACATCTCAGAGAAGATAGACGACATATTCAGGATAGGGACCTGAAAATTTTAAGGGAAGTCGTCCCTGTAGAATTAAATCTTGAGATGGCATCAACAAAAGAAATGGTCGGTATTGCTATTAATACAAAACCTGACCTGGTTACACTTGTGCCTGAAAAGCGTCAAGAGCTTACAACTGAAGGAGGTCTGGATGTTAAGAACAAGAGAAGGCTTATTCAAGATGTAATAAAAAAGATTCAAGATAATGGAATGCCAGTAAGTTTATTTATAAATCCTGACCATCATGATATCACAATTTCAAAAGAAATCGGGACAGACATGGTAGAAATACATACAGGGATGTATGCAGAGGCTAAAGGGAAAAAACAGGAAAAAGAACTATTACGCATTATGAATGCTGTAAAACATGCAATAGACATCGGTCTTGTGGTTAATGCAGGACACGGTCTCAACTATTTTAATGTTTCTAAGATAGCAAGTATTAAAGATATAAGAGGTCTTTACATTGGACATAGTATTGTCTCACGGGCAGTTCTCGTAGGTATGGAGAGGGCTGTAAGAGAGATGAAGCATCTCATAAGAACTGCTATTGAAAATAAAGGCATCACATATACCTCTTCTGAGCAATAACTTTTAAACCCAAAATGGACTTAAATAATTCAGATGTTAGACGGTCAAAGACAACAGATACGGATGACGATTATTTTTGAGCAATGTCTTTGTTATTTGGGTTAAAAATAGATTTTATTCTTTTTATTTACTTACGGTAACTACTGAAAACATAGTCTGTCTGTTTTTGTGCTTCATGACAGGAAAAACATGCATCTTTTGGATCAAAAACAACTCTTTCTTTTGTATCACCGTTAAAACCTTCAAAACCCCAGCCACCAGTATTCAAAAATTTCTTTGAATCTTTTTGCATAACACCAACAACTTTGCGTGAACCTTCTACAATAGCGTTGTTTTCACTTTTTGCTTCTAATAAATCAAAAACAAAGACAGATCCATCAGGATAAGGTTTACCACTCTTTAGTGCTTTTAGAGCAGTTTTGTTAGCATAAATATGGTGAATTCCTCCAAAGGATTCATATAGGGGGTGGCCTTTCTGTATTACCATAGATTTTATATGTGTCCAATTTCGATAGCCTTCAGGATATTGAACTATGGCTGTTTTTTGTCCCGCTGTTAAAAGACTTATAAGAAGAACAAAGATAAAAATACATACTAATAGAATTAAAATAATCTTTTTCATATTCTTCAACCTCCATGATATTACTTTTGGTTATTATCTGCTTTAACTGTTAAAAAATTCAAAAGACATAAGAATCAAACTGAAAATAGATCGATCTGTTGTGATAATGACCTTACTTCAGGATACATTTTTATTATTTTGTCTTCTAATGTAAGTCTGTGTATAACCCATTTTCTCCCCCTTTCTTTTTTTATTATTTGCTTAGTTTTACTTTATATTTTGAAAAAAGAAAATTGTATCAGAATATTTCTGAAATTTTTGTAAGAAATTGGGAATTATCTTTGTAAGAATTTTTCCTACATATTTTATTAAAACCTCAAGAATGCCCCTATTCCACCTACCTCAAGCAATTTCCTATTATCCTCTACAACTTCTACAAGTGCGCCTTGGTTTATTGCTTTCTCACCCGCAAGACTAATAAGATAATCGACCATATCCATTTTACCCTTACAGTAAGGACAGGTGCTTACATTCTGTGTTGTTAAAAAACCACATGCTGGACAAATAAAACCAGGGACTTTTAAGTCTTTTGCGACAATTAATTTCATCACCCTCTTTTCCTGTAAGGAGTTAAGCACATCCTCTAAACCTATTACTGCATCCTTATTTTTCATAGCCGTTGTAATAAGCTTTTCTATTGTCTCATCTTCCTTCTTTTTTTCATATTTTAAAACTACAGGTTCAACTTTTGACAAAACTTCGGAGCTATTAGCAAACATTTCAATTTTTACAGTCCCTATAACCTTATCGAGAATTTTCTTATGTAACATACCTCTCACCATTGATACAGCCTCATCAGAACCACCAATTATTATCCTTCCTATATATTCCCCGCTCAGAAAAGAATCCAGCTTTTCTATAACTTCCTTGAGATGCATTCCTATATGATAATTTATATGTCTTTCATAATGGCTCTGAGAAAGGGCGAACCAGCCACCCCTTTTGTGTTTTCCGGGAATATCAGGTGTGTAAACCTCTCCATATTCAATAATTTCACGGAGATGGATCAGAAATATCCTCGCAAATTCTTTATCTACAAGTAAGACTGCATAACGTTGATAGTTATCAAGAATGTCCATGAGAGGCTTTACATAAGGTGATTTATCAACAATCAATTCATTTTTTACCGGCACTCCAAGATGATATTCCTTCCAGAAAGAATTTTTTGAAGAACTTAGTAAGGCAACTCCCTTTTTAAAAGACCTCTTATTTGTAAGTATATAATTATCTACCTTTTCAAGATCAACTTTTACTTTCTTATATACATTCTTATCAAGTATGTCTATTGTATTTTTCATCATATTCTTCAGATGTACAATATAGTCACCCTTTTTATTAAACATAGGATCTACATTAAGATACAGACTGACAAAATAGCCATCCCTTCGTTCTATGGATGCAACTTCTTTCAATTCTGACCTACTAAGCATTTTTCCCTCCTTCAACACTTCTGAAAATTTCAATAACTGATATAAATAATGCGATCACAAGGGGTCCTATGATAATTCCTATTAATCCGAGTAATTTTATCCCTCCGAGAACACTGAAAAAAATAACGAGTATAGGCATCTTTGTGCGACCACCTATTATGATGGGTTTTAAAATATTATCTGTTAAACTTATCCCAAAGATACCAATAATTGCAAGAATAAACCCTTTTAATATCTCCCCATTTAAAAAAAGATAAATAGCTGCAGGAACCCATATTGAAGATGCTCCAAGTAAGGGTACAAAAGAAGCAATAGATGTAGCAAGTCCCCATACAACAGGCGTTGAGATTCCAAGTATAAAAAAAGCAAGACCTGCAATTGTTCCTTGTACAATTGAAACAGCCACACCACCATAAATTGTAGATATAATAATATCTCTTATCTGTTTTACAAGCCTGTCCTTTTGTATTTCAGAAAAGGGCATATAATCGCGGACTTTACTTAAAAATTCGGGACCGTCTTTTAGAAAAAAAAATATTGAAAATACCATAAATATTAAGTCGAGTGAAACAGTGACAACATTCGTAGCACCCTTTGTGATTTTTGAAACTATCTCTTTGCCTAATTTTGAAATATTTTCTACTATAGATTTATTAAGTTCTTCTTCTGAAAGATTAAGTATAGATAATATCCTGTCAGTTATTGTTTTAATATTAGGGTGTTGTAATAAGCTTTGAAGGGCATCGAGTTTATCCATTTCCAAATAATCAGCCAGATCTTTTAATTCAATTACAAGTAGATATGTAAGATATGAAAAAGGTCCAAGAATTAAAATGAGTATGATACTGAGTGTAAGAATAGCTGCAATAGATTTCCATTTCAAATATTTAAGAATAAATACATAAACAGGATAAAATACAATGGAAAAGACAATTGCCCATGCTAAAGGAGTTAAAAAGGGTTTTAAAATCTGATATGTAAGAAGACCAAGTAGTATTATTAAGGTTATAACGGCAAAAAGATAAAATCTTGTCATTCTTTTATCTTTTCATTCCCTCCTCCGCAGGATTGACAACATACAAAATAACCAATTTATGTTTATTCTATACTTGCCATGTTTTTTAATAAACTTATATATGAAAAGTCTTTAGCCTATTATATAATACAGCATAGTATAAAAGGATAATATATTTATTCCAATATATACTACTATTATTAATTGGTGATTTTCTAACACAATTGCTTTACACAACTTTCTATATATGATAATATTTTTTATGAAGACATTTTTTATGGTTATACTTTTTCTCTTATCTGCTCTAACATTATTTATTCTGCTTGGTGAAAAAGAGGGACACGATACTTTTAGGATAAAGGGAAATTCTTTTATAGAAGGACTTAAGATATTACATATGGAAAATGGCGCTACCGCGTGGGCGTTAACTGCGAGAAAAGCAGAACTCAGAGAAAGTGACAATATAGCAGACCTCAATGACATTACTGTGGTTGTTCCTAAAAATGGTTTCAGTCTTTATGCTGAAAAAGGCACATATGATTTATCTACACAAAAATTTAAAGCGGAAAGTGAAATAAAAGCAGAATCAAAAGATTATAAAATAGTAACCTCTTTAATCGATTACGAAGCATCCTCAGGGAAAATCAAGACAGAAGAGACAATAAAAGTTGATGGTAAAAGGTTTAAGGTTGAAGGAAAAGGCATGACTGTAGATTCCGATAGAAAAGTAAGAATATTAAAAGATGTCAAAGCAACTTTTTATAAGTAGTCTCTTATCCGTCTTTCTCATCTTTAACAATATTCATGCTGAGGAAAAATCTCAACGATTGAAAGGTCCGATAGTTATTACCTCAGAAACACTTACCGTAGATAACGAAGCACATACAGCCCTTTTTGAAAAATCTGTCGTTGCAAGAACAACAGATTCAACATTATATGCAGATAAAATGCTTGTTTACTACCATCCTGATACAGGCGACATATCAAAAATTAATGCAGAGGGACATATCAAATTAATGAGGGGAACAAGGGCTATTATATCAAACGAAGCCACTTATTATGCAGAGGGAGAAAAGATTATTTTTACAGGTGAACCACGTGCTGTAGAGGGTGAAAATGTAGTCACAGGCAGAAAGATTACATATTTTTTAAATGATGACCGTTTTCTTGTAGAAGACAGTAAAGTCTTTCTGAAGAAAAAGAGAGGTCAATAGGTGCAATTCATAGAAGCAAAAGGTCTGTATAAGGCATATGGCAAAAGACATGTTGTCAGGAACCTTAATATCTATCTTTCTAAAAGAGAAATTGTAGGTCTTCTCGGTCCTAATGGCGCTGGCAAGACAACAACATTTTATATGATAGCTGGACTTGTAAAACCCGATGAAGGCAAAATATTTCTTGATACCAAAGATATAACAGACCTGCCAATGTTTAAAAGATCAAAAATGGGCATCTGTTATCTTCCTCAGGAACCATCCATTTTTAGAAAACTTTCAGTAAGAGATAATCTAAAAGCTGTCCTCGAAATAAAAGGACTCAGCAAAGAAGAGATTGAGGTAGAAGTAGATAGTTTATTGAAAGAATTCGATCTTCTTGATTTCTCAGGAAGAGAAGGTTATAAACTATCAGGAGGAGAAAGAAGAAAAGTAGAGATAGCAAGGGCTATCGCTACAAGACCTGTCTTTATGCTCTTTGATGAACCTTTTACAGGCATTGACCCTATCACAATATTAGAATTAAAAAAAATGTTTAATTACCTTAAAGAAAGGGGAATCGGGATTATGATAACAGACCATAATGTAAGAGACACCCTTTCAATAACAGACCGGGCTTATATAATAAATAATGGTGAGATCCTTGAAGAAGGGATGCCTGATAAGATCGTAACAGACCCGAGAGTTAAGGAAGCCTTTCTTGGGAAGGAGTTTATTCTCTGATGGTACTTGAGAATAGGCTTGAAATTAGACTAACACAGAAACTTATCCTTACACCTCAATTACAGCAGGCAATGAAACTGCTGCAATTACCACAGCTTGAACTTCTGCAGGCTCTCAGCCAGGAAATGATAGAAAACCCTTTCCTTGAAGAATCTCTTGAAGAGATGAACACTGAAGAACTTACAAGAGAGGAAAAAGAATCATTTGAGATCGAAGAGATAAATGAAGACACAGAAGCACCTCTTGAAAGGCTTATGAATTTTATTGTTGATGATTATTTCGAAGAAAGAGGAAGTGACGGTAGAGACCTCGGTTATTTTAATCCAGGGACTGTAACCCCACCTTCTTTTGAGCAATTTCTTACAAAGAAACAGGATTTATATGATCACCTCTTATGGCAACTGAGGCTGTCAACTGAGTCTGAAGAAATACGAAAAATCGGAGAAAACATAATAGGAAATTTAGATGAAAATGGGTATCTCCTCGTCTCAATAGAAGAGCTTGCAGAACAAATGAACACAGATATCTCTAAGGTAGAACAGGCTCTGCGGTTAGTCCAGAGTTTTGACCCTTCGGGTGTATGTGCAAGAGACCTTAAAGAATGCCTCCTTCTTCAGCTTGAGCCTTTGAATCTTAAAGGTACACTTATTGAAAAAATCATTATCAATAATATCGAGGAACTGGAAAAGAAAAAATATAAAAAGATTGCACATCATTACAAAATACCTCTTACTGATGTAATGGCAGCTATTAGAATCATTGAAGGACTTGAACCTAAACCGGGCAGAAATTTTGCCAGCACAAAAACTAACTACATAGTTCCAGATGTATTTGTAACAAAAACACCTGATGGATATCAGATTATATTAAATGACGACGGAATGCCTAAGTTAAGGATCAGCAGTCTTTATAAAAAACTAATACGGCAGAAAGATGCATTTCTTAAGGAAGAGAAACAATTTATGATAGAAAAGTTACGTTCTGCAATTGCATTGTTAAAGAGTCTTGAGCAGAGAGACAGAACAATATACAGAGTAACAGAAACAATAGTAGAGCTACAAATGGATTTTTTTGACAAAGGAAGAGATTACATAAATCCCCTCACACTTAAAGATGTTGCATCTAAACTAAACATGCACGAAAGTACTATAAGCAGGGTTACTTCTAACAAGTACCTCTCTTGCCAGCATGGCATCTTCAGCTTCAGATATTTCTTCAGCAATGCTCTCGATACTGGCACAGGAAAAATTTCTTCAACTTCTGTAAAAAATACAATAAAAAAGATTATTGAGGAAGAAGACCCTAAAAATCCCTTGAGTGACCAGAAGATTGTAGATATCTTAAAAAATAAAGGAATTATAGTTGCAAGAAGGACAGTAGCAAAATACAGAGAAGAACTAAAAATTCTGCCTCAGGCACAAAGGAGAAAGATTAGCTGAGTGAAAGGAGGAACCATGAATATTATTGTTACAGGAAGACATTTTGAGATTACAGATGCCTTAAAAAAATATGCAGAGGGAAAAATTAAAAAATTTGTTCGATATTTATCTAATATAACTGAAGCTATAGTAACTCTAAGTATAGAAAAATATAGACATAAGGCTGAAGTTCTGCTCAAGGTCAATGGTTATCTTATACAGGCAGAAGGGGTAACAGGTGAAATATATTCCTCAATAGATGAGGTAGTTGAAAAACTTGAAAGGCAGGTAAAGAAATACAAAGAGAAGCTTGTCTCTCATAGAAAGGGGGAGGGAAAATCAGGATCTATTGCAACTTCTATAATTCCTGTAGAAACTGGCAAGATTATAAAAAACAAGAGATTTGAATTGAAACCCATGAGTCAGGATGAGGCTGCTATGCAGATGGACCTTCTTGATAAGGATTTCTTCATCTTTACCAATGAAAATACGGGAAATATAAATGTAATTTATCGCAGAAAAGATGGAAATTTTGGACTCATAGAACCGGTAAAATAATAAACAAAATACTGGAGATATTGAATAACATCACTTTAACCCCTTCTTTGCAAATGATAAATTATAAGAAAGTTGCAGGCTCTGAATGTAGTATCGGATTTAAAAATTGAAACCAACTATAGTCATCATAACAGGTCTTTCAGGTTCTGGTAAGACTATCGCTTTAAGAGCACTTGAGGATGCAGGGTTCTTCTGTGTGGATAATCTTCCACTCGCTCTCATAGAATCTTTTGCTTCAATCATATCTAAGAGCTCAGATTTGCAAAAAATTGGAATATGCATTGATATTAGAGAAAAAGGTTTTTTGTCGGAAATTATAGGGGTTCTGAATAAGCTCAAAAATCAATATCACACGGAAATTCTCTTTCTTGAAGCTGAAGAAGACGTTCTTATAAGGAGATTCAAAGAAACCCGGAGACCCCACCCCCTTGGAGAAGATGTCGGGAAGGCTATCCAGATTGAAAAAGAAAGACTTTCTCCTCTGAGTGATAACGCAGACAGAATTATTGATACATCTTCTTTTACTCCGCATCAGCTTAGACAATTTATAACATCACTTTACTTGACACAGAAAACCAAAAAAGCCATGACTGTTGTTCTTATGTCTTTTGGTTTTAAGTTTGGCCCTCCTCAGAATGCAGACCTGCTTTTTGATGTCCGTTTTCTTCCTAATCCAAACTTCATACCTGATCTTAAAAAACTGAAAGGAACAGACAAACGCATATCTAATTTTATATTTAAAAAACCTGAAGCAAAACTATTCATGGAAAAGGTAAAAGGACTTATGAATTTTCTGATACCTCTTTATATTAATGAAGGCAAATCCTCATTAACAGTGGGTATCGGTTGCACAGGAGGCAATCACCGTTCTCCTGCTATTGTAGAGAAACTCGAGAACTACCTCAAGAAACATCCCATAGAGATTCATGTTGTGCATAGAGACTTGCCTTAGGTGATTATTAATCATGGTTTACAAACCTAAATTTAAGCTGTTAGTATAAAAGCTAATTGAGGAGAGGTGGCCGAGCTGGTCTAAGGCAGCCGCCTGCTAAGCGGTTGTGGGGGTAAAACCTCACCCAGGGTTCGAATCCCTGCCTCTCCGCCATGGAAATAGAGCAATAAAAGGAGGACGAGATGATAAAAAAGGTATTGGTAATTTGTGTAAGTTTTGTATTAATTGCAACATTATTTTCGTGTAAGAAAAAAGAAGAGAAGCCTGTCCCTCAGGCACCTATTCAGCCCTTTCCACAGGCACCTGCTCCTATGCAGACACCTCAAATACCTATGCAACCTCAACAGGTACCAATGCAGCTATCTCTACAGGCGCCGATGCCCAAGATGCCTGCAATTAAGACAAAGGTTGTTGTTCCTGAAAGTGTCAAAGGAAAGTGGAGTGCTGTAAGGTTAATTGTTACAGATAAATTAACAAATAGTTCCAAGGAATATACTGTCAACCTCAATAGTAATTTCAAAATACCAAACTCTAATCTAAAAGTGCATGTTGGAGAGTTCCTGCCTGATTTTAGGATGCAGGGAGGCACTCTAACATCTGTCTCTAATACACCAAATAATCCTGCGGTTGAGGTTAGGGTATTTGAGGGTGACAAACAGATTTTTCCTTCACCTGGAAAACAGTGGGGATGGTTATTTGCAAAAATGCCTAATGTTCATCCACTCAGACATCCAAAATACAATATCAATCTTAAAGAAGGCATAGCAAAAAAGGGATAGATATGCATTACCAGGCTCATCAGAGAATTAGACCAAGGAGGTATTGATGATTAAATCCAGGTCATTCATCACATTATTCTTTATATTAATTTTTTCAATCAATATTTCCGCCCAGGAAATACAGATACCACCAGCAGGTCAACCACCAACTACAAGCCAACCAATTCTATTACCTCAGACACAGCCATCTGTATCACCCATTTCTCCGCAGCCATCCCAAAAAATAACACCTGAAGCTATTGTTCCACAACCTTCTCTACAGCCTCCTCAAGAGATTGAAAGGATTTCAGAGTTTGAACAATTTATATCAGGGAAGACACCTTTGACAGTTTCTACTGATATTAAACAATTTGGTTATGACCTATTCATAAAACCGCCTGCAACATTCGCCCCAGTTGATAAAGTTCCTGTCAGTCCAGACTATGTTATAGGTCCTGGTGATGAGATAATGATCTCTGTCTGGGGCAAAATAGAAGGGCAATGGAGTGTTGTTGTTGATAGAGATGGAAATATAGCCCTGCCGA
>JACAEY010000134.1 GCA_013388605.1 Nitrospirota bacterium
ATTCTCCATGATGGGCCTCCTTATGCTAATGGACCAATTCACATAGGTCATGCACTTAATAAGATTCTCAAAGATATAATCATAAAGTATAAATCAATGAAAGGCTTCTATTCGCCATATGTGCCTGGGTGGGACTGCCATGGTCTGCCTATAGAACTTGAGGTTGATAAAAAACTCGGAAAGAAAAAAGAGGAGATAGGAATTCTCGAGAAGAGAAAGCTATGCAGAGAGTATGCAGATAAGTTTGTTAATATCCAGAGAGACGAATTCAAAAGGCTTGGTAGCCTGGGTGACTGGGGATCACCTTACCTGACAATGTCATTCTCTTATGAAGCATCAATAGTTAGAGAGTTTGCAAGATTTGTTTTGAATGGATATGTGTATAGAGGGAGGAAACCTGTTCACTGGTGTCCTTCATGTATTACCGCACTTGCAGAGGCAGAGGTAGAGTATGCTGAGAAAGAATCACCATCAATATATGTAAAGTTTGGAGCTCGTATTTTAGGGTTAAGAGAAAAATTGCCAGACCTTGTTGATAGAAAGGTCTTTTTTATTATATGGACAACAACACCATGGACGCTTCCTGCTAACCTCGCTCTTGCAGTCAATCCTGAGCTTGAATATGTTGCAGCTGAAAGCGGAAAAGATGTTTATATAATTGCAAAAGGTCTTCTGAACAGTCTCAGAGAGAAGCTTAGATTGAAAGAAGTACTATTAGAGGTTAAGGGAGAAAGATTAGAAGGTTTAATTGCTGAACACCCCTTTATAAAAAGAGATTCAAGAATAGTTTTAGCCGATTTTGTAAATGTTGGGGAGGGAACTGGTATCGTTCACATTGCGCCTGGTCATGGAGAAGAAGACTATGAGATCGGTTCAAGGCTTGGACTTGATATATATGCCCCTGTTGACGATAGAGGAAAGTTCACAGGACAGGTAGGGGAACTTGAAGGAGAGTTTGTATTAAAGGCAAACGAGAAAATAATAAAAATATTGAAAGATAAAGATGCCCTGCTTAAGGAAGAAAAGGTTGTCCACTCTTATCCACATTGCTGGAGGTGCAAAAAGCCCATTATCTTTCGGGCAACTGACCAATGGTTCATCTCTCTTGAACATAAGGGACTAAGAAACAACTGTCTCAACGAGATTGATAAGGTAAGATGGATTCCTTCCTGGGGCAAAGACAGGATTTATGGAATGGTTCTTAACAGACCAGACTGGTGCATATCAAGACAGAGGTCATGGGGTGTACCTCTCGCATTGATAAAATGCAATAAGTGTGGTGCCATTATAAAAGAAGCCGATATACTTTTTGGGATAATAAAATATTTCGAAGAGAATGGTGCTGATATCTGGTTTATAAAAAACGCTGAGGAATTTCTTCCTTCAGGATATACATGTAAAGAATGTGGGGAAAAATCTTTTTCTAAAGAGATGGATATCCTTGATGTATGGTTTGATTCTGGTGTCAGTCATGCTGCTGTATTGGAAGGCAATGAAAAGCTCGGCTGGCCTGCTGACATGTATCTTGAAGGAAGTGATCAGCACAGGGGATGGTTCCAGAGTTCACTTCTTGCATCGGTTGGAACACGAGGGATGGCTCCATACAGAACAGTACTGACACACGGTTTTGTTGTTGATGGTCAGGGTAAAAAGATGTCTAAATCTCTTGGAAATGTTGTTGCACCGCAAGAGGTTATAAAGACAAACGGTGCAGAGATTTTAAGGTTATGGGTCTCCGCAGAGGACTACAAAGAAGATGTAAGGATATCGAAAGAAATACTTGAAAGACATACAGAGGCATACAGGAAGATAAGGAACACCTGTAGGTTTCTTCTTGGTAATCTTTATGATTTTGATAACATGGACTACAGCCATTTTCTTTTACAAATCGATAGATGGGCGATGAGCAGACTTCAGACACTTATAGAAGTTATAACATCAGCATATGAAAATTTTATATTTCACGAGGTCTTTCATAGCCTTTATAATTTCTGTGTTGTTGACATGAGCTCCTTTTATCTTGATGTACTGAAAGATAGACTTTATACATTCAAATCAGATTCAAAAGAGAGACGTGCTTCGCAGTGGGTTCTCAATCAGATACTTTCTGTTATGACAAGACTTATTGCGCCAATACTTTCTTTTACAGCTGAGGAGGTATGGCATAGCATGAAGAAGCAAGCAGATAGCACAGGGAAGAATGCGAAATTGATTGAAGAATCTGTATTCCTTTCGCCATTTCCTGAGGTTGATAAAAGGTATCTTGACAAAGAACTTGAAAAAAAGTGGGAAGAATTTTTTCTGTTAAGGGATGAGGTAAATAAGGCATTAGAGATAAAGAGGGCTGAAAGGTTTATAGGAAATTCTCTTGAGGCAAAGGTTATAATTTACTTTGCAGAAAGCGAAGAGCGAAGTGTAAATAGTATAACAGAGAAATACAAAATGCTTCTTGAGCAGTACCGGAACTTTTTGCCCACCTTTTTTATTGTGTCAGCAGTTGAGAGGGCAGAAAAAAGCCCTGAAGGTACATATAAAAGTCTAATGATAGAGGGTCTTGAGGTCAAGATTGAGAAGGCACCGGGTGAAAAATGTCAGAGGTGCTGGAATTGGAGCGAGACGGTTGGCAGGTTTAAAGAGGCTCCTGAAATCTGTGAAAGGTGTTATAAGATAATCCTTGGCAGATAATCTGACCCAAAACAAACGCAAATGAAAAGGTTTTTATATGTAATATTTATTGTTTTATTCATTGTAGCACTTGACCAGATAACAAAATATTTAATTACCATTTATGTAAAATCCTTCGAATCTATTAAGTTATTTACCTTTCTTCATATCGTTAGTGTTAAAAATACAGGGGGGGCATTCGGGATCTTAAAGGAGATGGGGAACAGTCTATTTATAATGGTATCACTCGTTGCAATAATGTTTATAATGTGGCTACTAATCCATTCCAAAGAGAGTTATTTTGGACTATCATTTATTCTTGGCGGTGCGATTGGAAATCTCATAGACAGATTACTCTATGGTTGGGTTGTTGACTTTATAGATTTCTCAATAGGGAGATTCCACTGGCCCGCATTTAATGTGGCTGATTCAGCCATTACAATTGGTGTAATAATGGTTCTTTTAAGTTTAAAATTACATAAGAAATAATGCACCCTGTTTTATTTAAAATTGGTCCTTTTACAATTTACACTTACGGAGTGCTTGTAGCTACTGGTTTTCTGCTTGGACTCGGTCTTGCAATAAAAGATGCTAAAAGGCATGGCATCTCACCATATAAAATAGTTGACCTTGGATTCTACATACTCCTTTCTGCATTAATTGGATCAAGACTATTCTTTATCCTTATAAATATAACTCATTATATAAAAAATCCCATTGAGATATTTAAGATATGGGAAGGAGGTCTTGTATTTTATGGGGGTCTCATACTAACTGTGCCGACATTTCTCTGGTATGTCAGGAAAAACAGCCTTGGTGTCTGGAACACATCAGATATATTTGCCCCTTCATTAGCAATCGGTCATGCCATAGGAAGAATTGGATGTTTTTTTGCTGGCTGTTGTTATGGTAAACCAGCAGAAGGACTCCCATGGGCTATAGTATTTACTAACCCAGAATCTCTCGCAACAATCGGTGTCCCCCTTCATCCGACACAGCTATATGAATCTATAGGCGAATTCATTAATTTCTTTATACTCATAACTTTTAGACGATATAAATCATTCAATGGCCAGATTTTTATGACATACATACTCCTCTATTCACTTTTAAGGTTTATTGTAGAGTTCTACAGAGGAGATACTAATAGGGGTTTTATCACAAGTGAGCTTTCAATTTCTCAGGGAATAAGTATCCTGATGTTCTTTACTGCAATAATAGGACTTATTGCTTTAAGGCATAAAGAGACAGGTAGGTAATCATATATTGAAAATTTTAAACTCCGCGACGACTGGTGCATGGTCAGAAGGTTTTGGAAGTAATCTTGGCTTCACATCTATCCAGGCTCTGACAGATTTTTCAGCGATCATTTTGGTTGCCCATATATGGTCTATACGCCATCCCATTCCCTTCTTTA
>JACAEY010000111.1 GCA_013388605.1 Nitrospirota bacterium
AATTTTGATATATTGTCTTGGCATTTTAAAATAAAACCATGAGACGCATTTTACATATTGATATGGATGCCTTTTTTGCTGCTGTTGAGCAGATGAGACATCCGGAGTTAGTCGGTAAACCTGTAATAATTGGTGGTGCTGGCGACCCGACAATGCGTGGTGTTGTATCAACTGCTTCTTACGAGGCAAGGAAATACGGTATCCATTCTGCGATGCCCCTGCAAAGGGCTTACAGGTTATGCCCAGAGGCTATCTTTCTTCCGGTTGACTATGATGAATATATGAGGGTATCTGAAAAGATAAAAGATATTCTCAGAAGCTTTACTCCTCTAATTGAAAACGTAGGGATTGATGAAGCCTTTCTTGATATCACAGATATTGATATGGAACCTGAAAAGATAGCAAATAAGATAAAAGAGAGAATAAAAAAAGAAGTAGGTCTCACATGTTCTATAGGTATAGGCCCGAATAAATTAATTGCCAAAATTGCATCGGATATGAAAAAACCCGATGGCCTCACCATAATCTCTGAAGAAGATATCAAAGTTGCAATCTGGCCATTATCAGTAAGAAAACTATGGGGCGTTGGTCCTAAAACAGAGAAACGTTTAAAGGGAATGGGAATTCATACCATAGGAGACTTAGCCACAGTCCCACTCGAGAGTCTAATAGAAGAGTTTGGCAAGTCCTATGGTAATTATCTCTATGAATCATCGAGGGGAGTAGATGAAAGTCCTTTAATAACATACTGGGAGCCAAAATCAATAAGCAGAGAAACAACATTTCAGAGAGACACAGACAAATGGACTGTGATAGCAAAAAATCTTGCAGAACTTACAAAGGATGTTGTTGAGACCATGAAGGAGTCTGGTTATAAGGGGAAGACTGTGACAATAAAAATAAGGTTCAAAGATTTTGAGACTCATACGAGGGCAAAAACTCTTGATGATTTTTCTGATTCTCTTGAGACCATAAGAAAAGCTGCTTTCGAAGCCCTTAGGAGGCTTGGATTAAAAAAGAAGGTGAGACTTATCGGTGTAAGAGTAAGTAACCTCGCAAAAGTGGAACACTAAGCATAAAGCCCAGTTTTGCCCTTGCTCTGGTTTTAAGCGCGGGTTTCTTTCAATGCATTTGAAGAATCAGTGCTAAACCTTGATCTATTGTGCTGAATAAAAGAGCCTGACCGTGCATATTCATCAGGGCTAAGGTCAATTATGTTAAAGTAGTAACTTGAGGCTTAAGGTCAACATCCAGGGAGGGTGCATGAGGATAAAGGTAACCTTCAGGGCCGAAAAACTGCCGATACTTTACCGCCACAGGTTTATGGCGCTGATAAAAGAGGCGCTCGAAAAATCAGATGCTGATTATAAAGAAAGCCTCTATCCGGATAAAAACTCAGAACATTCAAAAGTAGCAAAACCATTCTGCTTCAGTGTTTCCATGCCATCAGGCAAGACAGCCAAAAAAGAAAAAATCGTTATTGACGAAGGCGTTGAGATTGAAGATACTGTCTTTTATTTTCCGCAAGGCAAGAGTCTTTCTTTTTATGTAAGCTCCTGTGATTATCAATTCATGATGTGCCTTTATAATGGTCTTCTTGAGATAAAAGCCTTTGACTTTGGAAACGGCATAACCCTTAGGCTGGACAGGGTCTTTATGCTGAATGAAAAGAAAATCAATGGCGATGAAGTTGTATTTAAGACAAACAGTCCCATCTTGATTGAGGATAAAGATGGAAAGCCTTTGTTGCCAGCAGACTCAGAAATATCTAAGAGCATTTTTAATGAGCATTTCAATGCCATCCATGACAGGATTGTCAAAGACATAAGGGGCGAAGGGCTTTATAGAGATATGGAATTTGTCCCTGTGAAGTTAAAAAAACAGGTAGTAAAACATACCCTGAAAGGCTTCAGAGAAAAGACAGGCAAGCCGTACATGACACTTACCTGTTTTGAAGGATGCTTTAAGCTCAAGGGCGACCCGCGTGATTTGCAGATGCTCTATCAGATTGGTATTGGGTTGAGAACAGGGCAGGGGTTTGGGATGGTGGAGGTGGTGTGAAAAAGGAGCAAACAATTCAGAGGATTAAATGGGATTTTAAAGAAAATGTCGAAATCCCCACGATGTTTAAAATTTACCTCTGGGAATACAAAGAACAGGCACCATTAGAGATGTTAATAAAGAGGGTGCTTCAATATGGTAGTTTTGATGAAATTAAGAGATTATACGAGATGTTTCCAGAGCAAACCTATACAGTTACTTTTAAATACCCTGAAATAAAAAGAGGGATTAGATTTTGGATAAAGAGATGGAAAAACTCCTTAGTTTAGCTGCCGAAATTCAGAAGATATTCAAGGTGTTTTATCTTGCAGGCGGCACTGCAATAATGTTTAAACATAACCATCGTGAAAGTATAGATCTTGATTTTTTTAAAGGAAAACCATTTTCTTTTACAAGACTCTCTTTAAAGGTCAGAAATTATTTTCAGGTAGAAAAAGAGGAGAAAGGACAGGATAGCATAGACTTTTATATCGATAAAATCAGGGTTTCTTTTGTCTTTTTCCCTTTTAAAAACATTAATCGGCTTGAAAACATAAAAGGAGTTAAGAAAGCTGATGACTATGATATTTTTTTGAATAAAATCTATGTAGCTGGTAGAAGGATAGACCCTAAGGATGCTTACGATGCAGCATTTCTTTATAAAACATACAGATGGGATAAAGAAAAGATAGAAAGGGATTTTGAATTAAAGTTTCCTGATCAATCATATAAAATCTATCTTGGTGCACTTTTAAGCTTTGAAGACTATCCCGAACTCCCAGATTGGGTAAAGGAAATATTGATGGATTTAGTGTGATGGGATAATAAGTGTTGAATATGGAGTTTAAAGCCAGGTATAAGGGGGTCAGACTTGACTATTGACATTTAAATATCTATTCTGATATTTTTTCTCATGGCACGCAAGCCGCGGATAGAATTTGAGGGAGCGTTTTATCATGTTATCACCCGTGGAAATCAGCGACAAAAGATATTCAAAGATAAGAGTGACTTTTCAAAGTATCTTGAAATACTCAATAGTTATAAAAAT
>JACAEY010000151.1 GCA_013388605.1 Nitrospirota bacterium
CCTACTTGTATTGGAAACCTTGGAGCCTCGAGAAATCTGCAATAGATATCGCAGTATCCCATACCTCTTTCAATAACGCAAGCCTGTTTTCTCTTATATCTTCATTTTTATCCATTACAAGAACGTTGTCAAAGAAATGGTTAATAGGTTCTGTTATAGTAGTAAGGAGAAGAATTGCTTCAAAGTATCCTTTCCCTTTTATAAGACTATTCAACTCAGGTCTTATGGCATCTATCTTATTTTTAAGAACTTTTTCAGATTCCGCTGTGAGTAAGTTTTTCTTTAATTCGTAATCTTTTTCCTTGGGAAGAATATTATGAACACGCTTGATCGCAAGAAGAAAGTTATCATAAAACTTCTCTTTTTTGAATCTCCTGATAGCATATGCCCTATTTTCCACCTCCTTGACCGGTATTTCAAGAGACATATATAGAACCGACTGAATAACGTCAGGATCATATCCCATATCAGAAAAAACTGTTTCAAACCTATGTTTAAAAAATAGGCATATTTTATCTTCCATATTCTCTGGAGGAAGAAAAAGGGTCTTTAAATTATTTAATGCGTATAATATCAAATTTTTTAAAGGAAGAGAATATTGTTTTTCTAATAAAATAGCTATAATACCAAGAGCCTGTCTTCTTAGGGCAAATGGGTCTTCCGAGCCTGTGGGTATTAGCCCTAAGGAAAAGAAAGAGACTATATTGTCTATCTTGTCTGCAATACTAAGAATACAACCCACATCAGTATCAGGTAGCCCCCCTCCAGAATGTTTGGGAAGATACTGTTCCTCTATACCTCTTGCGACCTCAACATTCTCACCATCATAAAGTGCATAATACTTACCTATAATTCCTTGCAATTCAGGAAACTCCTTTACAACCCCTGTTATAAGATCTGTTTTAGAAAGCCATGCTGCACGTATAACCTTATCCCTTTTTGAAGGAATTACTTTTTCTGAAATAAACTCAACAAGCGAGACTATCCTTTCCGTCTTCTCATAAAGACTTTTGAGTCTTTCATGGTAAATTACCTTTTTAAGCTCTTCTGTTCTTTCATATAGTTTCTTCTTTTTATCTTTCTCAAAATAAAATCTTGCATCCTCAAACCTTGCCTTTATAACTCTTTCAGCTCCTATTCTAACCACTTCTACATTTTCTTCTCTTGTATTGCTTACAACAATAAAATGATTGATAAGTTTCCCTTGATTATCCTGTATTGCAAAGAATTTTTGATGATCCTTCATCACTGTAATAAGAAGTTCTTTGGGAAGCTGAAGATAATCTTCATTAAAACTGCATATTACAGGGAATGGATACTCAACAAGGAAATTTACTGTTTCAATAAGTTCTTCATCTTCAACGGGTATACCTCCAACTGATGAAGAGAGACCTCTTATACCTTCTATAATTCTTTTTTTTCTGTCTTCATTATCAACAATGACTGAATTGTTTTCAAGAAGGCTTTTGAAACTTGCTATTTCCTTTACCTGAAATTTTGCTGGCGAAAGAAAACGATGTCCATACGTCATATTACTACTCTTAATACCATCAAGCTCAAAAGGTATAATCTCGTTATTAAAGATTGCAAGTAACCAGTGTATCGGTCTGGCAAACCTTATGTTTCTATTTCCCCATCTCATCGTTTTCGGAAAGCGTATTGAAAAAATAATCTTTTTTAATATCTCAGGCAAAAGTTCTTTGACTGGTTTACCTTTTTCTTCAATTATTGAAACTACATATTCGCCCTTCTCTCTCTTCTTTATAATAAGACTTTCAACATTAACACCTTGAGAACATGCAAATTTAAATGCAGTATCTGTTGGATTTCCATTCTCATCAAAGGCTATTTTTTTAGGAGGTCCAAATACCTCTCTAATACTACCAATCTGCATTTCAGGCAATCCACTAACAAGGAGAACAAGTCTTCTTGGTGTCGCGTATACCTTTATCTCCTTAAAAGATATAGAATTATCCTTTAGAAGAGCTGATGAGTTATTTTGCAGATCATTGATTGCCCCTGGCAGAAACCTTGCAGGTATATCTTCTGTACCTATCTCAAGCAAAAGTGAATGATGGTCTTGAGTCAATTCGTTATGCCTCTGTCCTTTAACACAACCTAACTTTTCCTTATCAATCTATAAATTATACCCATCTGAAAGTTTGATTGACAAGAAAAAAGGTCTTTCATTATATGTTCGTTTAATCAAGCTTAAAATTGTCATTCCTCGGAGGTATGAATCTACTTTTTTATTTCTGGATTCGCACTTTCGTGGAAATGACTGAGGAAACTTTTTGAAAGTTAGACATGCCGGAATTTATTTAGAATTCCTCAGGAGCGGGAAACCCTTTTCTTCTCTCTGCCTCAGATATGCCTCTGCACAGAGTCTTGAAAGATTTCTTACACGTGCAATATATCCTGCTCTTTCTGTAACAGAAAGGACACCGCGAGCATCAAGAAGGTTAAAAATATGGGAACACTTCAAGCATAATTCGTAAGAAGGAAGAACAAGTCCAAGCTTATTCAGTCTGATTGATTCGCTCTCAAATTCATCAAAATGTCTTACTAACAGGCCTGTATCAGCATAATTAAAATTATACATTGAAAATTCAACTTCTCCTGAGTAGTGTAACTCCCCATATTTTATGCCCTCGCACCAGAGGAGATTAAATACATTATCTACACCTTGTAAATACATAGCAATTCTTTCAAGACCGTATGTTAATTCAAGGGAAATGGGTTTCAGATCAATACCCCCTACTTGTTGAAAGTAGGTAAACTGGGTTATCTCCATCCCATCAAGCCAGACCTCCCATCCTAAACCCCATGCACCAAGGGTAGGAGATTCCCAGTCATCTTCCACAAACCTGATATCGTGTTTAAGAGGGTCTATGCCTAAATAAGAAAGACTCTCAAGATATACTTCCTGGCTTTCATCCGGAGATGGCTTCAATATCACCTGATATTGGTAATAATGCTGGAGCCTGTTTGGGTTTTCACCATAACGTCCATCAGTAGGTCTTCTTGAAGGCTCGACATAAGCTGTTTTCCATGGTTCAGGTCCTAAAACACGAAAGAATGTCGCGGGGTGAAAAGTGCCCGCACCTACCTCTATATCCAAAGGTTGCATAATGATACAACCTTTTTCAGACCAATATTGGTGGAGTTTTAAAATTAATTCTTGAAAATACATAAAAGTACAAGGATTGAAGAAATCATAAAAGAAGATTCTGAAGTTTGTCAAATTAAGGGAAATTGTTATACAGGTTGAATAACCATTCTGTTATAATTTAGACATGAAAGAGGCAATGTTTTATGAAAAACTCGATGAGAAAAAGGTCAGGTGTTTTCTCTGTGCACACCATTGTTTAATCAAAGAAGGTAAAAGGGGAATCTGTTATGTGCGACAGAACATTGAAGGTACTTTATACAGCCTTGTTTATGGAAGAATCGTCTCAATGAATATTGACCCCATTGAGAAAAAACCCCTTTTTCATTTTCAACCTGGTTCAACTTCTTTTTCTATCGCTGCAGTAGGCTGTAATTTTCGTTGCGAACACTGCCAGAACTTTGAGATCTCACAATATCCAAAGGTGCACGAGGGAGAAATCTTTGGACAGCAAGTTACCCCTGAGTCAATTGTAGATGCTGCAAAGAGGAACGGTTGCAAGAGCATCTCTTATACCTATACTGAACCTACAATATTTTTTGAGTTTGCATATGATTGTGCAAGACTTGCCCATGAAAAGGGTATAAAGAATGTCTTTGTCAGTAATGGATATACAACCCCTGAGGCAACAAGGGTCATCGCACCATATCTTGATGGGAATAATATTGATCTAAAAGGCAATGATGATTTTTACAAAAAGATATGTGGTGCAAAAGTCGAACCTGTTAAAGAAACGATAAAATTAATGAAAGAACTTGGTGTATGGGTAGAAGTAACTACATTAATTATTCCTGACTACAACGATTCTGAAGATGATCTGAGAGAGATTGCTGAGTTTATAAAATCAGTCGATCCATTTATTCCCTGGCATGTGACACAATTTTATCCTACTTATAAACTCCTTGATAAACCGAGGACACCTGTAAAAACACTTCGTAGAGCAAGAGAAATAGGTTTTGAATCAGGACTTAAATATGTCTATGAGGGCAATGTCCCCGGAGAAGGAGGAGAAAATACATATTGCCACCAATGTAAACAACTACTTATTAAGAGGTATGGTTTCAGTATTATCGAAAACCGTATGAAAAATGGGAAATGCACTGCCTGCGGTAGCGAAATAAAAGGTGTATGGTCATGATAAAAGCGCAAGCATCATTACAACAGCATCCTCTTTTGGAACTGTATAATAGTTCCTTCTTATCCCAACAGATGCAAAACCAAAATTCTCATAAAACCTTATCGCATTTGTGTTCGAAGCCCTGACCTCTAAATAAATAGACTTGCAACCCCTTTTTTTTAATTCACCTATAACCTTTTCAAGCATTGCACTTGCAATACCCCTTCGCCTAAAGTCCGGATTTACTGCAATATTCAATATATGACCTTCGTCAATTACACTGCTTGCACATATATAACCAACAATTTCATTCTCATAGACTGAGACCTTGACTATAGAAGACGGATTATAGATTTCATTTAAAAATGCCATCTCATCCCATGGGGTTGAGAAAGAAACCCTTTCTATTTTAAGAACCTGTGGAATATCTGACCACCACATATCTCTGATAATCAACCCTTCCATAGATGATTTTTATCTGCTCATAATTCAATCACTTTTCAGCTCAGCCTCTGATCTTCTTATATAAAATGGTGTGATACTTATAGGCTCTGAGAATTCTCTTTTTATAGCCTTCTTAATCCCCATAAAAGCTATTTGTGCTGGAGAAGGAACCATCTTATCAAGGGAAGCAAAGATAGCCTTTTCACCAAACATACCGGAGATTACATTTCTGTAAAGAAGGACTCCATCACCCGTAAAGATTACTTTCTCATTAGATATCTTTTTTTCTTCTGCAATCTTTTCTATGAGTTTTTCTATTTTTACTGATTCTTCATTCATTAAACGTTTAAAACCATCTTCATCCCATTTAAACACCGCAGAATATACCTCTTTTTTTCTTGCATCAAGCATAGTACATACAGGATACATACAGAAAGGAAAATGGTATGCAAGTGCTTCAAGTGTAGGAACAGAGACTATGGGTCGTCCTGTTGTATAAGCAAAACCCTTTACAGTACTCAGACCTATCCTGAGTCCTGTAAATGAGCCGGGACCTATAGCAATTGCAAAAACATCTATATCAGATAATCTATGTCCTGATTTATCAAGTGCATAATCTATAGTAGTCATCAATCTTTCTGAATATGTTGACTTTATATTGAGTCTAATCTCTACAATTAGACCTGAGAGGTCATCCATGATTGCGACACCCCCAAACATCGTAGAGGTATCTATTGCAAGTACTTTCATCTCTAAAAGCCTAATATATCAATTGCTGTTTTTCAAGAGGCATACCCTTTAACTATCTTCCCTTTATCTCTGACATTGACATTATTTTTTATACTATTTCATTGCTGTCCAAAATATTCTATATAAGAGTTATGAGACCCGATTTTCGAACCAAAATAAACTACCTCCTATTATGTTTAAACCTTCACCTGACTTTTATCACTATTAATAATCTTTGGCTGAGACCTCCGCTTCGACTACGGTCTCATCGAGGTTACCCGTGATTTTGCTTCTAAAATCGGTTCTCATACCTGTCTTTCTAAGAGCATGAAGTGTTATTTTGGACAGATGTGATATTATTTAAATTCAATCATGGTTCACAATTTGGATAATGAATATTTTATGAGAATAGCCCTTGAGGAGGCAATGATCGCCTTCAATAAAGGAGAAGTTCCTGTGGGCGCAGTTCTTGTCAGAGATGGTAAGATAATCGCAAAGGCACACAACCAAAGAGAAACTTCAAAGGACCCGACAGACCATGCTGAGATCATTGTGCTGAGAAAAAGTTCAATAGAAAATAATAGCTGGAGGTTGATAGATGCAACACTTTATGTAACTAAAGAACCTTGTATTATGTGTGCAGGAGCAATTGTAAATGCGAGGCTCAGAAAACTTGTCTATGGATGCAGAGATGAAAAAGGAGGAGGTGTGGAAAGCCTTTACCAAATTCTTTCAGATAAACGTCTAAATCATAAGGTAGAGGTTGTCTCAGGTGTTCTTGAAGAGGAGTGTGCAGAGATCCTGAAAAGGTTCTTTGAGGAAAGAAGATAACAATCTTTAAAGAGTTATCTCCAATTCGAGAGTCTTTTTGCCACGAAAGAACTTCTTCCTAATAATTTTGGCCTTTATCTTGTCTCCCTCTTTCTTATCAAATAATGCAATCTTCACATCCTCAACAGATTCGATCTTCCAGTTGTCAACTGAAAGTAATATGTCACCTTCTTTAATACCCGCCTTTGATGCAATACTCTCGGGTAATAAATCTTCTACCCAAACCTTCCCCTTTTCTTCTTTAAGAAGTACACCTAATTTTGGAGAAACTGGAGGATTAATAGGTAAAGGAAAAAGTACAAAGTCTCCTATATCATTTTCGAGTTTATCCGGGATTCCATTAATGAGAGTTACATAGTCTTTTCCATTTAGACGATATGTCCTCTTTGGAATTCCAGAACCATATATGATATGTTGTTCCCCTGCAAGCACAATCATCTGATAATCAGGATTATTATTCATGAATTCAGCAATTGAGTGAGCCATTGTTTCATCCCATAATATCTGCGACTGCCTGAAATATTCAAAATCCTTAATTCTTGATTTTTCATGTAATTCGAAGACCTTTTTTAATCTCTCTTTATAAGCCTCATCATACATATCCATATCCTGAGGAATCTCTTTTCTCTCTTCTTCTGTAAGAGCATCAAGTCCTCCCTCTGAAACTTTCTTTATTATCTCTTCCCTGATATTAAGAGCGATTACAGGTATATCCTTTGATTTCGCAAATTCAATAATCTCTCTATAAAGGTTATAATCAAACTTCCATCTCTTGAAATATTCAGTCTTTTTCAAAAACTCCCTTTCACTAATTTCACTGGCTAAATAATCATCAATAGGCTTCTGGAATGGCTTCTGAAACATTTCCATACCGATTGCAAACTTCCTCCCCTGTTTTGAAAGTTCCATTATCAATTCAAGTTGAACTTTATGATCCTCATAATTTGTATGTCTTTCTCCTACATAAATAATAGGTTTTTCAATAACAGTATTAATTACCTCTTCAAGCCTTAAAGTCTGTCCAGGATTTATTCCCAAAACAGGTTCAAAAAGGCTAAAGCTCATCCCCCTCTCTGAATCTTCAGTCACTTTTTTTATGACTTTCCCATTCTGAAAATTTATTAAAGAATATTGACCATACTGAAATATCTCTTCTCCAACAGAATTAACTTCTTCTTCTGATTCACTATTTGCACATACTACAACCTTTTTTTCATTCAGGGGATTCTTTTTAACAATCAGGAAAAAGCCCTTTTCAGACTCTGTAATCTTTCCAAAAAGCCTTTTAAGAATTGGCCTTTTAAAACCTAAAACAAGAAGAGAAGATTCTTTTATGTCTTTATCTCTTATCTCTTTTTCTTCTTTGATTAGATAGCCATTTTTTTCGAATATATCAATTAGAGATGTATATTTGTATCTTTCTTCTTCAGAAAATATAACTAATTTTTCTTCATCTCTGAAGAATCTTGATAAAATTGCTGGAAATTCTTTATCACTTAGCTTCCTCAAAATATCGTAATTTTCATCAAATATAATCTTAAGAGGTCTTTCTTCTACTGGAATCTCAAATTTCTTCTTTTTTTCTTCAAACTGAATAAGCTCGTTTTTATCACCTTTTTCAGTAATAATCTTTACTGGTATAAAAAGTTTAAATGGTTGTTCTTTCTGAATAATCTCAAACGAAACATTTGGAAACCCGTTCTTAATAATAACCTGTAAATTCTTTACTTCAAAAAAGGGGATTTCATCCCTAATAAGCCACTGATTGAAAAACCATTCCAGGTCCTGCCCTGATACCTTTTCAAATATATTTTCTACATCATTCCATGAGACATCAGCAAAACTTTTTTCTAAATTACACTCTTCTAATGCGCTTTTGAAAACATCCTCGCCAATGAGCTTTTTAAGCATGTGGAAAAACATAGCGCCTCTTTCAGGTATTACTGCATCTATTTTTTCATTCAAGTCTTTGAGAATCTCTTGGTCCGAAGGTTTAAAATAGCTCTGATAATCAATGAGCATCTTCTTCCTGTATTGCCATCCATTTCCTTTTTCTTTAGCCAGCAAAAGCTCAGTCAGGTAAGAGGTTATAGAAGATGAGACAGGGAGATTAGAATCTGGAGAGGTCTCTTCTGGATATGCAATACATACAACTGATAATGTAAGAACAATAGCTATGATGATTTGAGATTTCATATAAATTTAGTATAAACTCGGCAAGCAAATCTATCAATATTCTATATTACTTCATAATTCTTCATAATTCATTCATAAGTCTTTCATAATCTAATGTAATAATTTATACAAATACATTCTTCCTCCTTTCCCGCCCTTCATTTTGACACCCCCCAAAATGAAGGGCCTTTTCTTATAAACTTATTGGCTATGTAATTGCTTTCTAATATATTTTGAAATTCTGCACTTTTATATGTTCCCAACATCGTTTATCTTCTGTACTGAAAAAGGTTTGAACTAATAGTAATAGCTTCTCTCTATGAGTTGTAAACAGAGAGAAAAAAACTATGGCTTTTTCATTGACTACTGAAAAAACTACCTAATTTATGTATTACTTCTTTGAGGTTTTTGGTAAATTTTATACTGACCAAAAGATATAGTCATTTCTAATTATCGCCCTTTATAATCTGGGAATATGATTATATTGCCTGGAAAATATAGCAGTATCGTTTTAAAATAAAAACCAGTAGAGAAATAAGATATTTAAGGAGTGAGAATATAAAAACTTATGATAATTTGATTTAGTTCTATGTAATTTATGCAAAAAAGTCTCGAGTCATATCAAGTATTCGAAGAAATCCCTGAATTACTTAATAAAAATCTTCAAGTCATAGCTCGTGCAGGTGCGGGGGAAGACCGATTTTGTTTCAAAACAAATTGCATATCTTATATATAAAAATAACGCAAAGCCAGAAAATATTGTAGCTATTACGTTTACAGAACGTGCTGCAGAAGAACTAAAATTCCGAATCAGACAGAAAATTAGAGAGTTAATTGGTCATCAATCGGATATCGGAGATATGTATGTTGGAACTATTCACGGTTTCTGCTTCAAAATTCTCCAGGAATTTATACCTCAATATCGTGTTTATGACGTACTTGATGAAGGGAAAAGATATGCTTTTGTCAGTTCGATAAAAAATGAACAGAACTTTAATTTATGCCATATAGTGTTGAAAAGAATCCGAAAGAAACCGAGCTGGGATTCCTCACTTCAAGAGCTTTTAATTTCAAGCGATATCACGGAAGCGAGGAAGATGAGAGAAGGCTCTTTTATGTTGGCATGACGAGGCAAAGAAGTTTCTCTTTATATCGTATCCAAAAGTGTGCAAACAAAGAGCTTACAGGGAGCCCTCCAAATTCTTTTTGGAAATACCTGATAAGTTATGTATCACAAAACAAATTCCAAACCCAACTAAAAGGAATAAGCTGAAACCAGAACCTTCTTCAGAGAACATTCAATTCTCAACAAATTACAGCGAGTTAAGCGATTACATTCGATGCGGATACGACTATAAACTCAGGTACATCTATAATTTCAATCCCGAACCTGTCCAGGCTCTCGGATATGGAAAGCAGGTCCATAACATAATCAACATGCTCCATAAAAAAGCTCAGAAGACCAGCAAAATCCCAACACTTGATGAAGCAAGAGATCTTGCAGATAAACATTTCTATCTGCGGTATGCTGCATAGAGCAGATGGAGACATTGAAAAAGAGTGCTGTTAAAAGCATTCAACAATAAGCAGGTTGATAAGAAAGGAGACAATATCAAATAACAAGGCCTGATCCCATGATCTACCCACTTTTTTACCTTTTTAAAGATTCATAAAGACCTTTTTAAATATGCTCATTCTATCACCCCCCCATCCAATAATGGAAGGAATTTTTACTTTATTGTATTTCAATAAAAGCCCCGCCTTCAATGCATCTTCGATTTGAGTTTCATGAGTTTTCTAAGCAATACCCTACATATCAAAAGAGAAGCGAGGAAAAGAGGAGCGGTAATTTGACAATTTTGATAATATATTTTATCATTAATTTATCATGATTGGCTTGTTTAAACCACCATTCAGAAAATTTGTAAAGAAACAAAATAGGGCCTTTCAACTTGCTATAGAGGATGAGGTTGAAAGGATTAACAAAGAGCCAAACATTGGGGAAGAAAAGAAAGGGAACCTTTCAGAATTCAGAGTTCATAAGTTTAAATTTCAAAAACAGGAGTATCTAATCGCCTACAGATTGCAGGATAAAAATATTGTTTTTTATATGATAGGTACTCATGAAAATTTCTATAGAGACCTTAAACGATACCTGAAGGAGGGAGAATAACCATGATAACGGCGGAGAAGATTTACAAAGAGATATTAGAAATGCCCGTTGAGGAAAGAGAAAAACTCTTTGCTGCCATAGCCAGAAAAGGATTTGAGAAAGAGTTTTACACTTATGACGAGGTGTTCAGTGATATTAGGAAATCACCTTTCACTGTTAAAGAGGCAGCAAAATACCTTGAAGTGGCAGAAATAACTGTAAGGAGATGGGTAAAAGACAGTATCTTGAAGTCAAAAAGACTTGGTAAAAACATCGTGTTTGATACCAATGTTTTGAAAGATTTTAAGAGAAAAAGACGGGTTTGTGGAAAGCATAGCCGAGGGGATGTATAAGGTGTTGACTGATTGTAATCGATAACAATATTTCTTAAGAAAAGAAGGATAATTGAAACAATTAAAATAACCTATAAGGGATAAGGAGGATAAAATAGAGGTAGTAAAAAACAGAAGGAATAAGATACCCACATAAAAAGTTGTTGGCAGACATCATAAAGATATGATAATCTGCCAACTATCCAAATACTTATATTTCATAAACTATACCCTAAAGGAATATTA
>JACAEY010000141.1 GCA_013388605.1 Nitrospirota bacterium
GCAAGGCTCACTATAAAGCCTTGTAGCCGCAGGCTTTAGCCTGCGTTTTAATCGCATAAAAGTGGTTTAAAGTTGTATAAATCCACGCAACCTAAAGGTTGCGGCTACACCCTTATGTAATACGGGTTAAACTTTTCTCTGACTTTAATATCTTTTCAAAACTTTTGGCTGAGACCTCTGCTTCGACCCTGGGGCTCATCGAGGTTACCCTGATTTTGCTTCTAAAATCGGTTCTCATACCTGTCTGAGAGCACGAAGTATTATTTTGGGCAGATGTGCTGTGATATAATCTTTTTGAGTAATGACAGAAAATAAGAATAAAAGGTTTTGGAGAAGGAGGAAAATTTTACTAATTCTACTGTCCCTTCTCCTATTTTTTACAATTGGGTTTTATTTCCTAATTCAGACACCTGCTTTTTTTAATTTTTTAGGTTCAATTATAGGAGCAAGACTTGGTTATAAAATTAGTGTGCAGAATATATCTTTTTCTTCAGGACTAAAAGTGGAAATCTTAAATCTAAAAATTAAAAAATTGAAAGAAGGGGAATTATTTTTCACCAGCCCCCATGTTGACTTTAAAGGAAGAATCAAAATGCCTTTTAAAGGTGTAGTAGAAAAAGTAAAACTCACACAGCCTGTATTAAAATTTCGTTTTGAGAAAAAGAATAAGCTTAATCTTTCTTTTATAAAAAAACTTCCTCCCATTCATTTATTATCAATTAATAAAGGAGAATTCCTTCTCTCTTTTGCAAACTCTACACAGATAATTAAAATCAGTGATATTGATCTTGAAGTAAAAGATTTTTCTCCTGAAAAAGGTGGAAGAATAGGATTTAATGGAAATTTTAAAATCCTCTCGAATAACAAAGCGGGAATAACAGGAGAAGGAAATGTAAAAGCCCAGTTTAAATTCTCAAAATTCTTCCCTGTGCCTGCAGGAGATGGTTCTCTTGAGTTATATATTAAATCTGGTTTGTATAAGTCTTCTTCATTCAAGAATTTAGTTCTAAGATTCCCAGTCTCTGTTGATAAAGAAAAGATGGTTATTGACTCAATATCTCTAAATTTAGATACCATTTCGTACAGATGCGATGATACAGAGAGAGTATTGAGGAATTTAAATCTTCATTCTTCTTTTTTCTATGACTTTAAAACAGGCACAATGAGCTCTTACATAACAGAAGGCAAACTTTCAAACTTGGGGGGTTTTAAAGGTTCTGTTCAAGGTACTCTCCGTGATAACTTTCCTTGGAGTGCTTCCTTAGAAGCCTCTGAGGTAAATTTTGAGACTGTTTACTCTATTTTCAAGCCACTTTTCCCTCCCAGCTATCAGAAGTGGTTTGTAGAAGGAAGAGGTTTAATTGAGGTGCATATAAAAGGAGATTACACCAAGAAAAAACCTTCATGGGCTGGAGACATGGCACTCTATTTAAAACAAGGTGGATTCGGCTCACCGGACGGAACTAAAGCAGGTCAAGGAATAGAAGGAAGAGTGATTCTAAAAATTCGCTCACCTATATCTGAGGAGAAAGTAAATTTTGAACTTTATTCAGAGGTTGGAGAAGGAGAGTTTTTATGGAGGAAGTTTTACAAGGACTTCTCAGGAGAGAAAATTAAATTTAATTCATTAGGTAGTTTTTTTTTGAAATCCCCAACGATCCTGGAATTCCAGGGTTCTTTTGATTTGTTCGGAACTGGTGAATATACATATTCAGGGCTGATTCAGAAGGATGAAACTCTTTTTGCCTTAAAAGCACAGAGGATTTCAAACAATAAGATCTTATCCATATTTAAAGATTATCTGAGCCTAAATTTTCCATCGTTCTCAAATATCCAATTTGATGGAAATTCCCAATTAGATATTAGAGTAATTAGAAAAGACGGTATAATCTCAACAGAAGGGGTTTTTGAGATAAAAAATACCTCTCTCAATATTCCAAATAAGTCTCTGTCCATAAATCAATTGAATCTGGTGCTTCCTTTTGATCTTTTATATCCTCATTCATTTGGGCTTATATATAACAATAGTAAAAACAAGACAGGTTATTTGAAGATTGGAATGTTTGAAGAAGGTAGGCTGAGGTTAGAAGGTTTGTCTATTCCAATAATTCTTTCAAAAAATAATTTATCCATACCTGAGGAGGTACAGATATCACTTTTTGGAGGGAAAGTCAATATTGCAAACTTTAATGGAAAGGAGATACTTTCATCCTCAAGGGAATTTGATTTTGGCTTGAGAATTCAGGGTATTGACATGAATTCATTGAGTCAGTGGTTAAACGGGGTGAATATCTCAGGTCTTGTTGATGCGGATTTTCCTGAAGTAAGATGTCATGAGAATTTCTTAGATTTTCAAGGAAAAGCAATAGCAAAGATTTTTGGAGGTGAAGTTGAGATAACAAACCTTTCTATAAAAGATGTTTTTTCGCAGTCAAGAAATATTAGTGGTGATGTTGTTTTCAGAAATATAGACTTGGAAAAAGTTACTGAAAATATTAAGATAGGCAAAATGACGGGAATAGTAGAGGGTTCTATAAGGAATATGGAAATAGAATATGGACAGCTGTCACGGTTTATACTTGATATAGATTCTGTTGAAAGGAGGGGTGTTCAACAAAAAATAAGCGTTGATGCTGTTGAAAATATATCAATTTTGGGTACAGGTTCAGAGGATATCGGTGGAATCCTTAAGAGTGGTATTAGGAGTTTTTTCAAAGAATATCCTTATAGCAAAATAGGAATAAGATGCACACTTGAGAACGATAAATTTTCTGTAAGGGGAAAGATTTATTCAGGGGGAAGAGAATATTTAGTGCGAAGGTCTTTCTTAAGAGGTATTGATGTGGTGAATCAAAATCCTGATAATATTATCAGTTTTAAAGATATGCAGGAAAGGATTAAGAGAATATTTAGAGCAAAAGAAGGGAAAAAATAATGAAGGAGGTTGTATGGAAAAGAAATATAAGTTTTTAAATATTGTATTCATTGTCTTATTATCTGCATGTGTTACAGTTAATATTTACTTTCCAGCGGCTGCAGTTCAGAAAGCAGCAGATGAGATTGTTGAGGATGTTAGAAAAATAGAGAAAAAAGATGACCAGAAACCCGAGCAAAAACAGATGAATCTATTTCAGGAGATTAAGAGGTTCGTTTTGGAACCAAAAGAGGCATATGCAGAAATAGATATCGAGGTCTCTACTCCTGCTATTCGAGCACTGAAGGACTCGATTAAGGAAAGATTTCCACAGCTAAAACCTTTTTATGATAAAGGCAAAATTGGTGAAAATAATATTGGGCTTTTAGAAATTAGAGATGTAGCCGACTTGAACCTAAAAGAAAAAGCAGATCTTAATAGGTTAGTTGAGATGGAAAACAAGGATCGCAAAGCCTTATATACGGAGATTATGAAGGCAAACAAGTTCGGGTCTGAGGTTCTGCCACAGATTCAGAAGATATTTGCTAATAGCTGGCGAGAAAAATCTCAGTCTGGATGGTGGATTCAAAATGATAAGGGAGAGTGGGAAAAGAAGAAGTAAATTGCTGTATAGCTTA
>JACAEY010000142.1 GCA_013388605.1 Nitrospirota bacterium
ACAAGAATATTTTAGAAGGGTCCTGAGAAGGTAGGACTTGGTAAAAAATTTTATCGAACTGCCGAATGATGAACCTTTCGCAGTTCGATTTTGTTTTAGGAGCGAATTTAAAAGCTAATATAATTTAGGAGGAGAAAATGTTAAAAGCAAAAGATGGTGATACTGTAAAGGTCCACTACACAGGTACACTTGAAGACGGTACAGTTTTTGATACTTCAATAGACCATGAACCTCTTCAATTTACATTGGGCAAAGGACAACTAATAAAAGGCTTTGAGAATGCAGTAATAGGGATGTCTGTTGGAGAGACAAAGACAATAAAAATTCCATGTGATGAAGCTTACGGTCCAAGAAGTAATGAACTTTTACTTAGGTTTAATAAATCAGATTTTCCCCCAAATATGGAACCCCACGAAGGAATGCTTCTCGATCTTAGGAGTCCTGATGGAAGATTTTTAATGGCTACAATCACAGAGATATCAGAAGATGCAGTAATCCTTGATGCCAATCATCCCTTGGCCGGAAAAGATCTAACCTTCAAAATAGATTTGGTGGAGGTGTTATAAAGGTTATATTCCTACTTTATAAAAGCCTCAATCATAATTTAGGTTAATATTTACATGTTTCTTCGGCATCCAGCCATATTTTAGAATATCTTGGGCAGCAGTGATTTTGATTTGATTTTAAAACACTTTATTAGGATTATCAGCAGTGTTAACTATTGCAAAGCAGATGTTATTGCCCTACCTATTTTCTAAAATTTATAATACTAAGAACTAATTTAATTAAAAATATTTATTAAAATTTAGGAGGAATTATGGATGCCATAGAATGTATCAGGACAAGAATGAGTATAAGGAAATTCAAAACTGAACCTGTATCTTCAGAACTTTTAAAAAAAATTATTGATATTGCAAAATGGAGTCCTTCATATAAAAATACTCAACCATGGGAGGTTGTAATTATTTCTGGAAAGAGAAAAGAGGAATTATCAAGATTTCTTGTGGAACTATTTGAAAAAGATACCAAACCTTGCCCTGATATACCTGAACCAGAGTCATGGCCTCAGGCTATGGAAAAAAGGATTAATTCTTTGATGAAAAAAAGAAGTGAACTGACTGGCTTGGATATGTATTCCCCTGAGGCACTGAGGCAAGCAAAGATTGCAAACTTCAATTTTTATGGGGCACCACATGGGATATTTCTTTTTCAGGATTCATCTCTTACTCCATGGTCTATTTTTGATATGGGACTTTTTACTCAAAGCCTTATGCTTGCTGCTCATGCATACGGTCTTGGGACTGTTCCCCAAGCTTTTCTTACTGATTATTCAAAATATATAAAAGAATTTTTAGGGATACCCAAAACTAAAAGACTTGTTATAGGAATTTCCATTGGCTACCCTGATTTAACTTCTCCTGTAAATCAGTTCAGGACAGATAGGGTTGAAGTTGATGAAATAGTCAGGTTTATAGAGTAAAATTGAGGAAGTGATATAATGTTATCTTTTTCAGTAAGTAAAGAGAAGACGAGGTTGTTACAGGAAAAGATGAAAGCTCTTGGAATCCTTGAAAAGGATATTATTGAGAAGTTTGTGCGATCATCAGGTAAGGGTGGGCAGAAAGTAAATAAAACATCTACCTGTGTTTTTCTAAAACACATCCCTACAGGAATTGAAGTAAAATGCATGAAAGACAGAAGTCAGTCAATTAACAGATTTTTGGCAAGACGAAAACTTATAGAAAAAATTGAGGCTTTATCAGGCAATGTTTCCTCTTTTAATAATAAGACAGAAAGGATAAGAAGACAAAAGTCTAAAAGGAAGAGGAGAGCAAGGCTCAAATATAGTACAGATACTTTATGAAAAAAAGAGAGGCATTGCAGATTCTTGATTTTGACAAAATACTGAATGCTATCTCGAAGTTTTCCAATAGTGAAGTATCTCAAGCCCGCATACTTTCGATAATACCACTCAACAAAAAAGAGGAAATTGAAAAGAGGTTCAAAATAATTCAAGAGATTCGAAGACTTTCACAGGAAGGCATATCCCTTAAACTATCCTCTTTTAGAGATATAACAAAGCTAATTATAAAAATTAGACCAGAAGGGACTTATCTTGAACCTCATGAGCTTCTATATTTTTTAACAATTCTTAAAATAATTTCTTCAATTATTTCGCAATTGAAAGAAAGAAATGATTTACCTTTATTAAGAGATTTAACAAATCATTTAACAGGCTTTCCAGAAATTCTTAAACTTATAGAAAGAACTATTGATAATGAAGGGAATGTTCTCGATAATGCATCTTCAACCCTTAATGAATTAAGGATTCAAATTAGAAACTTAGAGAAGAAAATAAAGAAAAGGCTTGAAGAGATTGTAAGGGATAAGAAAATGCTTTTATTTCTTCAAGATAATTTTATCAGCCAGAGGTCAGGAAGATGGGTTATCCCGGTAAGAATGGATTCAAAGGGAAGAGTTCCGGGTGTTGTACATGATATTTCAAGGTCAGGAGAGACTGCATTTGTAGAACCTCTTGAAATTATTGGGATCGCGAATGAACTCGAAAATCTCGTTGCTGAGGAAAGGGCTGAGGTAATAAGAATCCTAAAATCTATTAGCCAAAGGATTCGTTCAATATCAGATGGAATCTTATCTCAATTTGAAACCATCGTTCATCTCGATGTTCTGAACAGCATTGCACAATTTTCTGATAGTATGAAGATGAATGTTCCTGATATAAATAATGATTCTATTATAAAACTTGTAAAAGCAAGACATCCACTTTTAATATTTTTTGAGAAAAATGATGCATTTGAAAAGGTAGTTCCTTTAGATTTAGCATTAGGCGAGAAAAACAAAATTATGGTTATAACTGGTCCCAATGCCGGAGGAAAGACTATTGCAATCAAGACAGTAGGACTTCTTTTATCAATGGCTCTTTCAGGGATACCTGTGTCCTGTGATTCTTCATCCAATTTTCCTATCGTAAATAAAATCCTTGTTGATATCGGAGATGAACAATCTATAGAAAATAGCCTTTCTACTTTCTCTGCCCATATATCTAATATATCCAGTATCTTAGAACAAGCAGACTCAAAAACAGTTGTTTTACTTGATGAGCTTGGTACAGGTACAGACCCAGTTCAGGGAGCTGCAATCGCCTGTTCAATATTAGAAAAACTGTGGGAAAAGGGCTCACTCGTCTTTTCTACAACCCATATAATCGATATCGCTGGATTTGTCCATAGGAAAGAGGGAATGATAAATGCCTCCATGGAATTTGACAATAAAACTTTATCACCATTATACAGATTAAAAATAGGGGAACCGGGTCAATCTTATGCATTTGATATAGCAAAGAAATACGGAATGCCAGAGGATATAATAATCTCAGCAAAAGAGAAACTGGGTTCTATGAATGTAGAGTTTCAAAGTCTTGTTAAAGAAATCAGAGGAAAAAGTACTAAATATGAAGAGATACTTTTTGAAGTTCAGAAGTACAAAAAAGAATTAATGGAAAAAGAAAGGCTTTTATCAGAAAAACTCGAGGAAACAGAAAAAAAGAAAAAGGAGATACTAAAAAATACTTATGAAGACGCTTTAAGAATTATTTCTGATACAAAAAGGAGGGTCAATACATTAATTGAAGATGCAAAAAGAGAGAGGAAACAGGTAGTCAAAAAAGTCATAATAAAAGAAGAAGAAGATATTATAAAAAGATTAAAACAATATTCTGTTGAGGATGAGGATATTGTATTAATTAAGAATATAAAAGAAAGGGATATTGTTTTTGTGAAATCTATTGGATATGATGCAGAGGTACTCAAGGTTGACAGGAAACATAATAGTTTGAGAGTAAATGTTGGGAAAAAAGAAATAGAGGTACCTTTATCAGATGTAAGTTATAGTAAAGAGAAACATTTAGAAAAAGTTGAACCATGTTTTACAGTAAATACAGAAGAAGTTACTTTTCAATTAAATATTATTGGATTAAAGGTTGATGAGGCATTGGCACGTGTTGAACCATTCCTTAATCATGCTTTTATTCAAAATATTTCCGAGGTTATAATTATTCACGGAGTAGGAACAGGTAAGCTACTAAGTGCAGTTAGAGATTATCTTAAAGGACATCCCCTTGTTAAGAGATTTAGAAAGGGTGAATTATCAGAAGGTGGGAATGGTGTGACGTTCGTTACGATGAAATAAAACTATAGCTCAATGTATTCTAATACATCCTTTCCTTAACACCTTTGACAGGAATATTGGGCAGTCATCGAAATTTTCACTATTACAGTAACCTTCTTTTAGATTTTCATCAATATGCATTGAAGAAATTGAGGCATAGCAAATATTTCCACCTCTAAATGGACATGATGTTTCCCATTTTTCAACCTCATATTTGCATTGTTTTCCCTGTAATTTTTTCATGCTAAATTTTTAATATTCGGTAAATCTCCGATGCTATATTACATTTAAAAAATAGGTATGTTTGTGATTAAAGTCACCCTGTATTGTTTTTATAGAAAAATATGTATAGGTTTAAACATAATGAGAAATTGTTTATTTTGATTTATAGAACGAGTTTTACACCCGCTGAAGATAGTCAGTTATTTTGGGAAGTTAAAGACACTTATAAGATGTTGAAAACATAAAATAATTGTATTTAAAATGAAAGAAAATAGAGCTATTAACTTGGAGGTTATCGTGAAAAGACTTCTTGTAAAAGATGTTATATCAGATGAGTACATCGGGAAGGAGATATTAGTTTGTGGGTGGGTAAAAACAAAGAGGGTATCGAAAGATATCGTTTTTCTTATTATAAATGATGGTTCTACGCAGGATACATTACAACTTATAATTTTTTCTAATAATTCAGTATTTCATAATCTTGACCATTGTAATACAGGCGCCTCTATAATGGCGAAAGGGATATTAAAAGAATCGCCCGGGAAAGGTCAGAAATTCGAGATGGAGGTCTCAGAGATAGTAGTTTTTGGTGATGCTGATCCTGAAAAATATCCATTACAAAAGAAAGGACATACCTTAGAATTCTTAAGGGAAATAGGACATCTCAGGTCAAGGACTAATACATTTAGTGCGATATTCAGATTGAGAAACGTTGTTTCTATGGCAATACATGAATTTTTCCAAGAACGAGGGTTCATATGGGTTCATACACCTATTATTACTTCGAATGACTGTGAGGGCGCAGGTGAGATGTTTACTGTGACTTCTCTTGATCTTTCGATACTTTCTATGAACCAAGATTCAACCATAGATTTTTCTCAAGACTTCTTTGGCAGACAGGCTTTTTTGACTGTAAGTGGTCAGCTTGAGGCAGAATTTCTTGCAATGTCTTTTGGAAAGGTCTATACTTTTGGTCCTGCATTCAGAGCTGAAAATTCAAATACAAGCCGTCATCTATCAGAATTCTGGATGGTTGAACCTGAAATGGCTTTTGCAGATCTTAGAGATGATATAAAATTAGCGGAAGATTTTTTACGATTTTTATGTAAAGTAATCATTGAAAAAGGCGAAAAAGAGCTTTTATTTCTTGAAAATAAGTACAAGAGGATCGTTATTGAAGAACTCGGGAGGATTTCCGAAACAAATTTTACTCATATTTCATATGCAGAAGCTATAAAAGAACTGGAAAAATCAAAAGAAGTTTTTGAGTTTCCTATAAAATGGGGTATGGATTTACAGTCTGAACATGAACGGTATCTTACAGAGAAAATTGCAAAAGGACCCGTGATTATTACAGACTTTCCTAAAGAGATTAAGGCATTTTATATGAGATTAAATGATGATGAAAAAACAGTTGCAGCAATGGATGTTCTTGTGCCAAGAGTAGGGGAGATAATAGGTGGTAGCCAGCGAGAAGAAAGGCTTAATGTATTGGAAAAAAGAATGATTGAAATGGGGATATCTACTGAAAGCCTGCAGTGGTATCTTGATCTTCGTAGATTCGGAACAGCACCCCATGCTGGGTTTGGTATGGGACTTGAAAGATTTTTGCAGTACATTACAGGGATGATCAATATACGTGATGTAATTCCATGCCCACGGGCACCTAAAAACATCGGCTTTTGATATTTTTAAAATAACATTCGTTGCTCGCTTACATTTTCTCTTTCATCTTCTTCAAAGATCCTTATCTTCCCGTATTCTCCATCGAACCCTGGTGTTATGTGTATCTTTCCTGTTCTTACTCTTAATATTGCCTCTGAAAGACTGTTTAGACCAGCCTTTTCAATATCAGAAAGAGATGATTCCATCAGGACCTTGAATTCATTACCAAGATTACTCAAAATTTTAAGGTATTCTGTTTCTACGGTCTTTGTATTGACACCAACTTTCATTATCTCAGCAATAATCTCAGGTAAAGGTATAAGCGAAAAGTAAGAAGGCGCAGCTTCTAATTTATAATCATATGGTCTATCAGCAAGTTTTTCAACCCTATGCATGACACCTATCGTTACTTTTCTACCGCATACTGGACAAATATAATTATTTTTTATAGTCTCTTTGGGTGATAAACTAACACCGCAAGCTCTATGACCATCAAAATGATATTTCCCTTCTTCAGGGAAAAACTCAATAGTTCCTATGAAACCCTTCTTTGTCTTAATAGCATTAGTAATAAAGTCATAAGAGATATCTGTATCGAATATATTCGCTTCACGTCCAATTTTTGAAGGAGAATGAGCATCAGAATTTGATAACAAGGTGATTCGGTCAAGTTTTGAAAGCCTCCAGTTCATAGGAGGGTCTGAAGAAAGTCCAGTTTCTAAAGAGTAAATGTGATGTGACAATTCCTCAAAACACTCTTCTAATGAATCAAAACCTGATTCTGAACCAAATATAGAGAAATGTGGTGTCCAAGCATGTGCAGGAATGACCATAGAATCAGGAGAGAGGTCAAGAACTATTTTCAAAAGTTGTTTAGCATCAAGTCCGAGTATTGGTCTTCCATCTACTGAAAGATTTCCTATTCTTGATAAAAAAGTATTAATCTTTTTTACAGTATTAAAATCAGGAGTAATTAAAATATTATGTATTTTTCTTGTTTTGCCTTTTTTAGCATAGATACTGCTTATCTCAGCGGTAAGAATAAAATAAACATCCGATCTGCAGGATAAAGGGATTGAATTACATTGTAAATTGTCTTTTAATTTGAATAAATTGTTGTCTAAAGGTTCGAGTTTATCTTTTAACTCATGTAGCCAATTTGGATGGGTAAAATCTCCTGTACCTATAACTTTGATGCCTTTGAGTTGAGCCCACTTCCATATACTTTCAATAGACATCTCTGAACTCGTTGCTCGTGAATACTTTGAATGAATATGTAGATCTGCTATAAAGCGCATGGGATTTTATACAATAACCAATAATTGAATTACAATAATCAAATAAATTCTTCTTAACTTGACCTTTTTAATCCTTAACTCAATAATTGTATTTCAGGGGTTAACCTCTTTTATTGTTGGTCTTTCTGATTCCTCTAAGCCAAAAAATATATGCTGTGATTAAAAATATACATCCAATTAAAATATATATACCACATTGTCTACTTACTCTCATGACTGCTTCTTTATTATTTCCAACAAAATAGCCTATGTAAGCAAGTATGAACACCCATATGCCAGCGCCGAGAGAAGTATATAAACTGAATTTTTTTAGATCCATTTTAGCTAGTCCTGCTGGAAATGATATATAGTGCCTTACACCCAGGATAAGCCTTCCAACAAAGGTACTTATATTTCCATGTCTCTGAAAAAAACCTTCTCCTTTAATTAAATGTCTTTTTGAAACTCCAAAATATTTCCCATATTTCAAAATAAATGGTCTCCCGAGATATATAGCTATAGCATAATTGAAGAGGGCCCCTAATAGACTTCCAAGAGTCCCTGATAAAATCACTCCAACCCAGCTCATCTGTTTTTGAGTGATAAGATATCCTGCTGGAGGAATTACAAGTTCAGAAGGAAGAGGTATAAAGGTGCTTTCGATAAACATAAGTAAGATGATCCCGGGATAGCCCAAAGAGCCAATTGTATTTACAAGCCAGTTTAAAAAGGTTTGAAGTTCTTGCATAAAATTCAATCGGGGCGAGCAGATTTGAACTGCCGACCACTCGCACCCCAAGCGAGTGCGCTACCAGGCTGCGCCACGCCCCGATTTTTATTCAAGATGATTAAGGATTTCTCTGAGTCTTCTTTTGACGTGTTTAATAACCTTTAAAGGATCCCGGTTAGGATCGGATATTTTACCTTCATTATCAGAATATAATGAGCGCATATGTATAGCACTTAGTCTTTTTCTAACACCTTCTATTGTATAACGTTCTTTGTATAAAAGACTCTTAATCTGGAGGAGAATCTCTAAATCTTTTTTTACATAAACCCTCTGTCCTGATTTATTTTTTCTCGGTCTGAGAAAAGGAAATTCCATTTCCCAGTATCGTAAGACATAGGGTTCTACTCCAACAATTTTACTTACTTCACCTATTTTATAAAAGAGTTTATCCGGAAGCGGTTTCCCGGGTTTAGGTAACTCTGACACCGATCTGTACATTTCTATACATTGCCTTTTTCTAATACTGCTTTTAATTGACTACTTGCTCTGAAAGTAACCGTTTTTCTTGGAGTTATTTCGATGTCCTCACCTGTCTTAGGGTTTCTGCCTCTTCTTGCCGCTTTTTTCCTGACGATGAAAGTTCCGAAACCTGATATTTTAACAGACTCACCTTCTAAGAAAGATTGCTTGATAGTATCAAAGAGTATCTCAATTAGCTCCAGGGCTTCTTTCTTTGAAAGACCTATCTTTTCAAATATTGCTTCTACTAAATCTGCTTTAGTCATGATCTTCACCTCAAATTTTTTAATTATATGAAGGACATATAGACTTGTCAAGAAGAATTCTCTTTCATGTTACGAAAATATGACTTATAAATTATTAGGAAAATCTACTGCTGTCCAAAATATTCTATATAAGAGTTATGAGACCCGATTTTCGAACCAAAATAAACTACCACTTTATTATGTTTAAACCCGAATTACGCAAGGCTCACTATAAAGCCTTGTAGCCGCAGGCTTTAGCCTGCGTTTTAAATCGCATAAAAGTGATTTAAAGTTGTATAAATCCACGCAACCTAAAGGTTGCGGCTACACCCTTGTGTAATACGGGT
>JACAEY010000123.1 GCA_013388605.1 Nitrospirota bacterium
AATAAGCTCTTATGGTTGAGGACATTAGACCTTACCAGCAATATGCTCTTTGATGAAGTCCTCAGTATAAATATCTGCAATAGCATCATTAAACATAACCATATCAAGCTGTTTAGTATAGGCGGTTAATTTACCCAATAAAATTAGCATTTCTTCAATCGTTGTTCTTTTATATTTTGTAAGGACAGCATCTATTAAATCTTCTTTTGCATTTATCCTGAAACCAATCTTTTTTAGTATCTTAATTATGAGTCCAACTCGTCTTAATCTTCTATCTTGAGAAGCACCACCTCCTTTGAAAAAGAACTTTATGTAATTATCATTCAGGTTATCACCTGCATATGCCTCGATCAAAGAAAAATGATAGCCGAGCCTTATGCTGAAATTCATATAGTTTTTAGAAAGTATAGCAAAGCTTTTTTCTCCCAATTCAAAAAGCTTTGCTTCTATAGAAGTCGCATTTGCAATTGTGCCTAAAAAGCCTTTAACTTGAGGCTTTGGTCCAGGCCATTTCATGCTACACATACCTTTTAATAATGCAGAAAAGGGGATTGAGAGTATGTCCTCAGGGAATGCCTTCTTTTTTATGTTCTCCCTGATACCTCCATCTATATCTAACATATGGACATCAACGGGAATCTCTGCCTTTAGAACAATTGTCTTTGTTTCCTTAACGTCACGCATTTTACCTATTTCAAACATCTCCTGCATTGCTATTTCATGTGCAAATCGGGTTATGTCATGAAAGGTCCTGCAGTATTCAGGTTTAAAGTTATCATCATAAGGGTCAACTAAGTTAAGGGGTGTTATGTTCTTTAATACCTTTTCAAGTGTTTTAAACAAATGCGTATCTTTAAAAGGCTCTTTCTTTTTAAAAGCATATTCAAGTAGTTCATTTACCTTACCCTCGTATATATTACAATTGATGGCATCAACTGTAATCTCCTGGCCATCCCTTATGATGCGTGTTGAAACTTCTGTATCAAGGATTGTCGGAACCTGATATTCCCTCGAAAGAGATGCCATGTGTCCTGTTGCACTTCCAACATCTGTAATAATCGCAGATGCCTTATTCATGACAATTACAAATTTTGGAGAGGTATGTTTCGCAACAAGGACAGCACCATCGGGAAAATCTTTCAGGCTTTCCTCATCTTTAAGTAAAAATGCCCTGCCATGACCAATACCTTTACATGCAATAATTCCCTTATCAAGAAGAACATTGTATCCTTTTATTCGTGTTGGAATAGTAATATCTAACGCTGAAGGTTGAATAAACACCCTTAATGGTCTTGTCTGTAAGATATATGGCAGATTATCACTACCAATTGCCCATTCAATATCCTGAGGACAACCATAATGTTTTTCAATATCAAGTGCATACTTCGTTAATAAAAAAATTTGTTCATCAGTAATACATTGTTTCCCTTTCATTTCATCAGGGATTGCAACCTCTTCAAGCCTTCCATCTATTCTGCACATAAGCATTTTTTTCTGATTAGATATACTTTTGTTGAGGATATTTTTTTCTAATTGTCTCGAGACAATATATGAATCTGTGGTTACTGCACCATCTACTACCAATTTTCCAAGCCCATAAACAGCGTTAATTACGAGGTAATCAGCTTCAGGGTTATTCGGATCTCTTGTATAAATAACACCACCTGCCTTTGCATCTATCATATTCAAAACACCAACAGCCATTACCATCTCTCCTTCTGAAAACCCTTTTGTCTTGTAGTAGAATATCGCACGTGGAGTAAATAGACTTGCAACAACCTCCTTGTATTTCTGAAGGATCAAATCTCCGGGTACATTTAGAAAGGTAGCATACTGCCCGGCAAAGCTGTACTTGCCGTTTTCAAGGATAGCGCTGCTTCTTACCGCTACCTTTGTTTCTCTACCTAATTTATCACAAAGGATTGCATAAGAGTCTTTGATAGCCTTTTCTAAATCATAAGGTATATCTGATTCTATTATCATTTTCTGTATCTCTTTACTAACCCTGTTAACCTCCTCCATGTTTTCTATACTCAAAGATGAAAGTGACAATAATGTCTTATTTATCTTTTCTGTAAAAACATTAAACTCCATAAATTGACAAAAAGCATACGCACTGATTGTAAAACCGTCAGGTGTTGGAAGACCAAGACGATTTTTTATTTCACCTAACTGGGCCATCTTACCACCTGCAATATTTACCATCTCACAACTTAGATTTTTGAGAGGAATAGTAAGATCACAAACAGGGATCTCAATTTTAAATGATAAGATTTTTTCGATCTCTTCATTTATAACATCGTATATTTTATAAAGTTCCAAATATTTATCTTTAGATAGATAATTAAGGTTTTTTATAATATCTAAAACTCCATCTGCAATCAGTCTGACTTTTGTTTTTATATAATACTTGTCAAAAAGATACTCACCTGATAGCTTCTCCTCCATATCTGCCATAAGTTCAAGAACATAATTATTTTTTGCAAGAAGCTGCTGGAATTTAAAATATCTGTCTTTTAATGCAATTTTTAAAGTTGAATCTGGCTGTTTCATTGATTTTTTAAATAATATTATAAACATCTTAAAAAAAACTTGACAAGGATAAAATGAATTGTATATCATGATAACTAAAATATAAGATTATAACATTATAACAAATTGGAATTATTAAATAGACAAAATTACCGTAAACTTTATGTTCAACTTTACGATAAAATTCGTAAAAAAATTGAAGATAAAGAGTGGACAATTGGTTTCCAAATACCAACCGAACAAGAACTTTGTAAGGTTTTTAATGTGAGCAGGGCAACAGTAAGAAGTGCAGTTTTAGAGCTAGTGAGACAGGGGTATCTGACACGTCAGCAGGGAAGAGGAACTTTTGTCTCTAAAAAAGCTATATCAGACAAACTGACTATGTTCGTAACCTTTGGGGAACTAATGCTTGGGGCAGAGACAGACCTTTTAATTGATGTGCTTGCGCAGACAATAATGATGCCACTTGATGGTCTGGATGATAAACTCAATATCTCTGGAGATAAACATATAATTTATATTAAAAGATTGTGGAAGGTTAATAATAAACCCATTTTGATTCAGGAAACATATATCCCTTTTCACATATGTCCACCACTTTTAGAAGAAGACGTCAAGAAAAGTTCCCTATTTGAACTCCTTGAAAAAAAGTACGAAATACAAATTACTGGAGTAAAAAACTATTTTGATGTTACATGTCTCAATGCAGATGAGGGTAGAATTCTTGATCTTTCTGAGAACTCACCTGCGTTAGTTTTAACACAGCATTTCTTTTCAGGGGAGACTCAGATAATGTATATGCGTTCAGTTAAAAGACCAGGCGAGTTTGAACTTTCAATAGAATGTGAAAGGAAGACTACTTGATATGGTGGGAGGTGAGAAGTAGTGATATTAAATCCATTGAGTTACTCATAAAAAAACATAATAAATAACTACAAGGAGTTCTTATGACAGAAAGTAAAGTTGTAAAAAATTTAATGATTGATGTTTTTGAGTATCCTCATATACCATTTTGGTTTACGATAAAACAGGCAATAATGGTTATCAAAAAATCTATTATAGAAACAGAGAAGTGTTTTCATCCACTGGCAATCTTAATATTTGATGAAAAATATAATCTACTCGGCACAGTTACCATGAAGGATATTATGAAAGGTCTTGAGCCAAGGTTTATGAGGAAACCAACTGAGGTAGTTCAAGTGCCTGATGAAGAAAGTTCGCTATATGTTATATGGGATACCCTTTTTACTGAAGAATCAAAACTACTTGCAGAAAAGCAGATAGGTGATATTATGATACCAGCGAAGTTTTTCGTTGAACCTGATGATCCCATAACAAAAGCAGCGTACATAATGATTTCTCATGATTTAGGTTTACTGCCTGTTCTGGCTGACAAAAAGAAATTTGTGGGCATTGTTAGAATGATAGAGATATTTGATGAATTATCCAATGTAATTCTAAAAGAGTAGGAGGTGATGAAATGGCAGAGAAAGAGATAAAGAGAACAGAAGGCTTACCACCACCCCCAGAGGAGATAGCAGTTGCTGTTCCAAAAGTCGAGATTGACTGGAAGAGGATATTGACAATTCTAATAGGGTTAGCTATTTTTTTAGTTATTTTTTACTCTCCTTCATGGCCTGATGCAGTTGACCCACAAGGAAAGCATTTCCCTTTATCCAAAGAAGGGAAGGCAGCAATAGGATTATTCCTCATGGTTGGTACATGGTGGTTATTTGAGGTTGTCCCGATCGGGATTGGAGCTATTTCAATCGGAGTATTTCAGGCACTATTTGCCATTCGGTCCGCAAATGATGCATTCAGGGACTTTTTTGATCCTGCTGTATTTTTTATCTTTGGCTCGCTGGTGATAGGTCTGGCATTTACAAAGACAGGGCTAACAAAACGTCTTGCGTACAAGATGCTCAGTATAGTCGGTGAAAGAACAAATATGATGTTATTAGGGACATGTTTAATAACAGCCTCTCTTACCCTCGTCATGGCTCATACAGCAGCCGCAGCAACAGTATTTCCACTATTAATGGCAATATATGCACTGTATGGAGAAGGAGAAAAGCCAACAAACTTTGGTAAAGCCCTATTCATAGGCATGGCGTGGAGCGCGGGGACGGGAAGTATCATCTCAATGCTGGGTTCAGCCAGAGCACCTGCTGCAGCAGGAATGTTCAAGGAATTTACTGGCAAGGAAATAGGATTCTTTGATCTTCCTAGATATATGATTTTGGTATCTATTATAATGCTTTTTGTAATTTGGGCATATTTAATGGTGGTATTAAAGCCCGAGAAGAAGACCATCCCCGGGATAAAAGAAAAGGTAAAAGCGCTTTCAAAAGAATTAGGACCCATGACCTGGCAGGAAAAATTCGTGATTGGCGCTGTGGTCCTTATTGTTGGACTTATGGGGTTACAGGCATTTGTCCCAGCCTTGAAGGGAATTGATAGGTCAGCAATTATGCTTTTAGGAACGCTGTTATTCTTTTTTTTCAAGGTCTTAACTATAAAAGAGCTGGAAGATATGCCGTGGAACATTATCCTGCTCTTTGGTGGTGCAATGAGTATCGGTTTCTGCCTATGGAAAACAGGGGGAGCGCAGTGGCTGGCAATAGAGTGGCTTGCCATGTTTAAGGAGGCACACTGGCTAGTATTTGTGTGCAGTGTTGCATTCTTTGTTTTGGCAATGACCAATTTTATAATGAATGTTGCCGCAATCGCCCTTTCTCTGCCAATCTCTCTGGTCATAGCAAGTTATCTTGGTGTTGCCCCTGAGGTCATAGTATATTCATCTCTGGTTGCAGCAGGACAGCCAATGTTTCTTCTTATTGGTCAAGCACCAAATGTTATTGCATATGGTTCAGGGCAATTTAGCTCAGGTGAATTCTTCAAATACGGTATACCCCCCTCTTTCATCCTGATGTTTATACTTGCGGCAGTAATCTATTTCCTCTGGCCGATCGTGGGAATGCCGGTGCTGGTGAAATAAAATTTTAAGGTTTGAAAATTAAATGGTTAATGGTTGAAGGTTATGAAAAAAGCAATACAGAGTTTTGAAGATCTTAATGTTTAGCAGAGAGTAAGGGAATTAGTCGGTTTCAATTATGAACTAAAAAAAGAAAAAAGAAATATTTTTCAAAACACAAAATAACAGTTTAACGGTTCAATAGTTTAAAAACTTGAATCATGAAACTTTGAAACCATTAAACCATTGAATGATGAAACTATGGAACGGTTAAGGGAATTGCTATGGAGTTTAACAAAATACTGAATAAATATTTCGATAAGGTTTTTACCGAGGTTGACTTTGTGAAAAAAACATATAACGCGCTGGAAAAATATGGATTCAATGATGAAAATGCAATTGCCTCTGTCTGTATATGCAGGGATGAGATATGTCAGTCTCTTAGGAGCATCATCAAACATGTGTGGGGTGAGGCATTTAACCTTTCAAGCCTTGGAGGCATGTTTACAGCTGGCAAGACAGCACTCTTATCAGCAATACATCATGCACCAAAAATTGACAACAACGAGCGTTATGTTTTTTATATAATACCTCATACAGCAATTGACGAAGAGGGAAGGATGGGAATATGCAGTAGAAGAGGGATAAGGGAATCTACTGCCTGTGGTGCACTGAGTATCTTTCAGAAAGAGTTATCAAATAAGTATTTGCGAAAAAAAGGCAAAGGTAGATTAAAACATTCCATTCATAAAATTGACGAAGAAGATATAGAAATGAGTTTGATACGGAAACGGCTTTTAATAGAGATACCGTATGGTTATGTTCCAGACCTTTTTGAATTGACAAAGATTACTCGTAAAGCCATTCAGACAGATTTCGAAAATGTTATAAAAAAAGTTGTGGATAAATCAAAGAGCGATTATGCTTTGGTAACAGGTATACAGATACATGCACCTGACGGAAACTATATCTGGCCCGCTGAATGTTATGCATTTGTGAATGGACTTAGAATTGAGGTAACATTGTAAACGGGGTATAGTAGGGGCTTCTTATGGCAGAAGAGATTAAAAGTTTAATTGAAAAAATACAGCAGGATGGCATTAAGGCAGCAGAAGAGAA
>JACAEY010000061.1 GCA_013388605.1 Nitrospirota bacterium
AAGAAATTCATTGAGGTATTAGGTATTCCTGCTATGCCACAAATGGTTAAAGAGCCCCGTTCTAACCCATATGTTTTCTTTAAGGAAGAAGAGGTGCCAGGAGGATGGAAGAGAGATATTAAAGAATATAGGAAAAAGCATCCGCTATAAAATTAAAATTTCAATAAAGGAGGCGCATTATGTCAAAAGGAAAACTTGGTTATTATAATCCTGAAAAACCAATGGAGAATAGGATCACAGATATAGGTCCTCCCCACTATATGCAGTTTCTTCCACCTGTTCTGAGAAGGAACTATGGAAAATGGCTTTCTCACAGGATATTAGAGCCCGGAATTATTGTTCATGTCTCTGAGTCAGGTGAGAAGGTTTACACTGTTAGAGCTGGGGCTGCAAGGATAATGTCAGTTGAGCATGTTCGCGAGATATGTGATATTGCTGATAAGTATTGTGATGGTTATGTAAGATGGACAACAAGAAATAACGTTGAATTCTTAACAGACAGTGAAGAGAAGGCAAAGGCATTAAAAAAAGACTTAGATTCAAGAAAACACCCTGCAGGGTCATATAAATTTCCAGTTGGTGGTGTTGGCAATGTTATCACATCAATTGTCCATACCCAAGGATGGGTCCACTGTCATACCCCTGCTACTGATGCATCTGGTTTAGTGAAAAAGACTGCAGATACCCTTTTCGACTATTTTAAAGAAATGAAACTCCCTGCAAAACTCAGGGTCGCTCTTGCATGTTGTCTTAATATGTGTGGTGCTGTGCACTGCTCTGATATAGCTTTACTCGGTTACCACCGTAAACCACCTATGGTTGATGATGATTATATAGGTAAAATTTGTGAGATTCCTCTTGTTATTGCAGCCTGTCCATTATATGCAATAAAGCCTGTTACTACACCAGAGGGAAAAAGAAGTGTTACAGTCAATTATGACAAATGTATGTACTGTGGAAATTGTTACACAATGTGCGCTGCGATGCCACTGGCAGACAAAGAAGGGGACGGAGTAGCAATACTTGCTGGTGGAAAAATTTCTAATCGCGTAACAGAACCAAAATTTTCAAAAGTAGTTGTGCCATGTTTGCCAAATAATCCTCCTCACTGGCCAGAGGTTATTGAAGTTGTAAAAAAGATTGTTGAGGCATATGTAAAAGATGCAAACAAGTATGAAAGGCTCGGTGATTGGGCAGAAAGGATTGGTTGGGAGAGATTCTTCGAGAAGACAGGTCTTCCATTTACATGGCATATTCTGGATGACTATCGCCTCGCTGTTGATACTTTTAGGACCACAACACAGTTTAAGTTCACAGATCATGCATGGGCTGTGTCCAAAGCTGTAGGAGGAATTTAAGTAAAGGGTTGATTGATTAATGTAGCTTATGTTATAGTTTGTAAAAAAGGGAGTGAAAATTTATGGGAACTGAAGAGATTAGACAGGCGATAATCGATTATCTCTCAAAGGGAGCAAAAACAAAGGTTTATTTTAGCGATATGGTTTCTGGAGTGAAAAAAACCATACCTACTGTTTCAACATCAGAAGTAAAAAAGGTTGCGAGTGAATTGGTTAAAGAAGGTGTTGTAGAGTATTTCTCAACCGGAAGTACGACTATGTATGGTTTGAAAGGAAGAGGCATATCTGCTGAAGAAGCAGGCGCTAAAACAGAATAAGATTGTCTGAGGGGAGAATGAGGTGGCCAGCAAAAAACTGGCCACCATCACCTTCAAATTCTTTAAAAGATTGAAACCTTCCTTTATAGTATCTTCTTTTTGAAAGAGATATACTTGCAGTGAAAAAACAAGATAATATCAGAAAATTTATTAATAAGCAGAAAAGATTAATCGCTGAAAATCCTGAATGCGCCACAGCCCATTATAATTTGGGTGTTGCCCTTATGGATCAGGGCAAGTTTGATGAGGCAATAGAAGCATTTGAGGAATCCATAGAAGCAGGCGGGCGAATGTTTGAATCTTTCGTTAACTTAGGATACATATACTTCAAAGAGGGTGATCTTGAGAAAGTAGTAAAAGCAAATTTAAGGGCAATAGAAATAGAACCGGGATATGCAAGGGGTTATTCAAATTTAGGTTTTGCCTACCTCCAAATGGGTAAAACTGGTGAGGCTATCGAAGCATTAGAAAAGGCGCTGGAATTGAATCCAAGGATTGTTCAGGCTATGTGTAATCTTGCTAATGCCTACCTTCAAAAAGGAGATATAGATAAAAGTATTGAGATTAATAGGAAGATGCTTGAAATAGCACCAGATTTTTCATTAGGCTATAATAACCTTGCAAATGCCTATTACTTTAAGGGTGATTTTGATGAAGCGATTAAAAACTGTGATAAGGCTTTAGAATTAGGTTTTGAGGTGCATCCAGATTTTTTGAAATTACTGGAACCCCATCGCAAGAAATGACCAATAACCAAAATACAATAACCAGACAAAAGATAGTTCAGTGAAGTGATCCATCCATGTTTAACCGATCTCCAATTGAGCGTGGTCAGCTAAATATTATCTTCGCAGACTTGTTTATTATGAATTACATAATAACATTCAAAGTGCAATTATTCGAGAGAAGCAAATAAAGAACATGAGCAGAAAAGAGAAAATAGAGTTGATAAGGCAAAATAATCCAGCACTGATGGATTTGTATGAAGACATTATTAGAAGAATGATTCTGGACAAGCCAGAATGACAGAGGCTGTAGTTTTATATATGAACTTCTTGGTAAGATGATTGATAATCTTTTTTCAAGATATGAATTAGAGGCTCGAAAAGCAGATTACCTGTTTAAGACAATTCAGGAGAAATATCCGATGAGTGTGCGGTGTAGAATTCGTTGCTGTGACTGTTGTTATGCTGTTTTTGGTGTTTTTCCAATAGAGGCTGCTTACATTAATTACCACTTCAATCATTTGGAAAGAAAAATAAAAAGAGATGTTTTGAGAAAAGCCGAAAAAGCCGATATCGAAATTTTAAAGGTAAGAGATAAATTACGTAATACTTTCAATGATAAGCCCGAAGTGCAGATATATGGGTTAGGAAAACATAGAATAATGTGTCCATTTTTGACAGAAAAGGATGAATGCATACTTTATGAAAAGAGACCTATTATTTGCAGGATATATGGAGTGCCTTACAGCTTAAATGATGGTAAAAAGGAGAAATCTTACGTATGCGGTATTTCTGGCTTTGATACAAATGTATCTTATTCTACAGTAAAACTTTATAAGATTTATGGGCAGCTCTATAAGTTTTCAGAAGAGCTTTTATCTAAGGGCGGCACACCAATAGCAAAATTAAATAAAGCTAAACTCATGTTACCCCTTTCAAGGATAATCAGGATGTCAATTGATGAAATCATTCAAGGAAATTTTGAAGAGTATTAAGTAATTTTTCTATATGCCTGTCTAAATTAGTTATTATTATCGGGTAGTCGCTTGTATTTTTATACTGTTCAATTAATGGGCTGACTATTCTCTTCAGTTCTTTTTGAGAGAATGAATGCATTAGTCTTAAAAAATCTTTAACCTCAAAATTCAGATAAGATTTTAAATTTTTTCTTGATTGCATTGCTTCAGAAAATCCTGTAAGAGTAGCTTCAATACATAAATCATCAGCCCATGCTGCCTCACCTATGCCGTCCAACTTATCCAGACGCATTTTTAAGGTGAGGTTTAAAAAGAAATACAAGAGGGCAAGGATTGGATTTAAAGTATTTAAATCTGTAAAACCTATAAACGGTCCATGTTGCCTTGCTGTTGTGAGGCGAACATCTACTTTCATATTTTCTATTTTTGCAACAAAATCTCCTGCTGCTTGATGCCATCCCAAAATCTGGCTGAAATCTTCGAGCTCATAATAGCTGGTTAAAATCTTAGATGCCTGTTTATATATTTCAAAGCTTTCTTCTGGATAAAGATATTTATAGCCCTTGTTAAAATCCCATAGTTTTAATTGTTGTTTGCCTTTATTATCTATTGAGAGATGGAACTCATGATAACCATCGAACCAGTCTTCTAAAAGAAAAGACATGGAGTTAAATTCTCCAAAAAAATATGTTTTTGGTAAATAAGGTAAATTAAATTTTGTATGTAATTCTTCAATTGTATTATACTCCTTTTTTAACCAGTACCTGCCAAGATCAGAAACAGCAACATTCAAACAGAACTTTACTCTATTGTCCTTGCAAATAATCTCAATGCTTGCAGGATGGTATAAGATTCCATGCTTTTCTATACGGATAAGAATCTCATCGATTTCTTTAGGTTGTATTTCCTTTCCTATGTTTTTGGAGATAGATAAGAGTAACAGTTTAGAATTATCTCTGAGGAGAAAGTCTTTTATAGAATAGAAATATATCTTATAAGGGGTTTTTAATTCATCACCTTCTAAGGGCGAATCCCATGTGTCTTTATCTGCAGGTATATCGCCAAAAGGCGAAGAAACGAGATATCGTATAAGTGGCCTTGGCATGTGTTATAGAGCGTACACTAAATGGTTTTACATTGTCATTGAGGGCATGGAGTACGTGGCTATCTCATAAACCATATACATATCCCTCCATAAAGGATTTATCTTATTAATCATAGATTGCTTCGGGCAATGACAAAGCAAAGGGCTCACAATGAAGGTAAAATTTATAATGGAGTTTCAAATATTTCATCATGAGCCAAGCTTCTCAATAGCTTCATTTACTAATTGTGAAATGGTTACTTCTTGTAGCTCTCCTTCCCTGTAAAGAAAAAGGTGATGCTCATCTTTTTGGAGTTTTTTTAGTTCTTCTATAGGGTCTTTAAATCCAAGATTCCCCAGTGCCCATACTGCATGTCCTCTAATTTCAGAGTCAGGTTCTAATAAGAATGAATAGAGGGCGCGGAAAGCATATTTGACCAAATCTGGTTTTATTGTTGCAATTCTACCAATAGCCCATGTGACTTGCTTTCTGTAGTTTTTATATTGTAAAAAGGATAAAAGTGCATGGCTGAATTCTCCAAATAAATCTGGCTTCTTACTGATTGTTGCTCCAACTGCCTCAATGGCGCCCCATGCTGAGGAGGCAGAGTCTGCTGCACCCAAAAGAAGGCGGTTTATATATTTACTTACAATATCAGGTCTTTTTTCTCCTACCTTTGAAAATACACCACTTAGTACCTCAATTATTTTCCATCGTAGTCTTTCATCAGGCGTATATAACATGCGAATTAGTTCAGGAATTACTCTTGTATCTTCTTCAGCCAGAGCAAAAAGCTCTTCAAATCTGTTTTCAGAGACACATGTTTGTAACATCTCTCTGGAAAATTGCTCAGACCGATTTTTAAGGGGGGGGATTGATATAAAGGATGAATTAATTTTATCCATTGTTAAATCTTCCGTGAATTTCTGCATTTCTTCATTGAGTTTTACAAAAATTAGAACACCTCTCACCTTTCTGTCTTCAAAACTACCTCCCGGAATTATTTTATGAGAAAAAAGGTCATAATTTTCAATAATGGCATCTGAATAATCTTCACCTGCTGAAAGAGAAAAAGCTAAATAGTCATCATAATTGCATGCAAATAACAATGCCTCAATAAATGCAGCTCCCTGGTTGTGTCCTGTTGCATCATAGGCATAGACTGCTTTGCAATGTTCACAGAGACCAATAGGGAACTCGCATGGCTTTCTCTGCCTTAACTCCTGTGGTTGTCCAATAAGAAAGTTACAAAAAGGGCATCTAGGTTCTATGAGTTCTATCGGTGTTCTCATTTTTGTGGTTTTTCTGATTAATTCTACTATTTACTTAAGATTTAACAATCTTTATTTTATCAATAATCTCTTTCTCAATATATTCTGATACTTCTACCTTACCATGGAAATCCTTCCTTACAGATAGTAATCTCTCTGCATACCTTTTTGCTTTTTTGTAGCCCTCTATCCGTGCATCTTCAATAAATTGCCAGTCTCCTGAATCAATAAATTTTTTGAAGGCGGTGACTATTTCAGAAAATAAAAGCTTTCTATAACCATCGAGGAATACAATATAAAAACCGAGAGAACCCTCTTTCTGGTTTTTTATGATGTAGTTTATCATACCCTTATCAGTAGTATCTGCAAGTAGGTCCTTAATGCCTCGAGTGAAGAATTCAGCCTTTCTACCAGAAAGATCAAGAAGGAGTTCCTTCCATTCATCTCCGAGCTTTTCTCCTTCGATAGCTTCACCTAATTCATGGTATATATATGTTTCTATTTCCGATAAAGCAATCAGAGATATCTTCCTCTCTATATCATCAGATATTCTGTCATCATGATTAATTCCATATCTTGAAAATGCATATGAGAGGGGACTTTTTGGGTCTCTTGCTTTTAACTCTTCAAACCTTCCCCAGAGTAAGAGTTTCGTTGTATCCACTCTTGCAAAAATGGTATTATCCTGTATCATGGCAGAATAGTCAGCTAAATCTCTTGCATATTCTTTTCCTGCTATATACACTTCATAGTTATCTATTCTACGCTTTGATATTAGGTCCGCAAGGAAAAAAGAGGGCTTCATCCTAATTCCATACCCAGCACCATATATAAGATTTCTTTCCTCTAATTTTTTATTGATATTCGATACCTCAAAAGGTCCATATGCTGATTCACCAATTATAATGTCTTCAAGTTCTTTATCCTGTAACTCTTTCCAGATGTTTTCTCTCTCTGACATCCACTCAGAAATCTCTTCATATGGAATTCTTTCACAGAGTTTTAAACCTTTTTCACTTCTATATAACTCTCTTAGTCTAAGGAGAAGTCCACAGATTGAATATTCACCCCAGAATTTTGCATCAGAAATATTACAGTTTTTTTTAATCTGGGATATAATATTATCTATATTCACTAAATTATTCATTATTGAGGAGTATTTTATCAGAAAAAGGAAATAAAGTAATTAGTTTAAAATATTATGAAATTTACCAGACAATTTAATGACACCTTAGAAATAATGTATTCAGAAAGACAGATTACAATTATTATGCAATCACTCCTTAAACTCGCATCAGATAGTGTTGTTCAGGTGGAACTTCCTGAGGTTAAAAAGTATATTAATAACTTAATAAAAGAAAGAGCGGAAGGAGACATAAACTCTCAAGAATATGCATTGTTATGTCTTTATGCCTGTTTGCATAGAGCAGGCAATATTTACTCTCCATTTGAGATAAAGCTTTTCAAAAAGAGAAATGCTTATTCATGCCATCCGGGTGGGTTGTCTCCACTCATACTTGCAGAACAATTTATAAAGCCTGATTCAGTTGTGGCTGATCTTGGTTCAGGTAATGGGTTACAGGGTTTATTGCTACAATGTTTATATCAACACAAGAAAACGCTTCAGATAGAGCTATCCTCAGAATTGATTCGGATAGGAAAAATTTTTCAAAAAGTACTTGGAATTAGTGAAGATCGTATAGAATGGATTCATGATGATATTGTCAATGTGTCTCTTGAAGCTGTTGATTTCATTTATCTTTATAGGCCTGTAAGACCTCTTGAGGGAGGAAGGGACGTTTATCTTGCTCTTGCTAAAAAGCTTTCGATAATAAATAAACCTTTAATTATCTTCAGTGTTGCTGACTGCCTTGCTGAATTTCTTGATAAAAGGTTTTCTATTTTTTATTCAGATGGTCATCTTACCTGTTTTATAAAAGAGGTTTAGAAAATGTAAGACAGACCCAGTGATGTTCTTCAACCCTATACTCAAGGATAAGATTGTGTTTTAAATATTTTTTCAAAAGACTTTCACATTCATAAGTGGTAAAACCTGAGATGATAAGAAAGCCTTTTTCCTCTATTCTTTCAACTAACAATGGGCAAAGCATATTTAGTGTGTTACTTCCAATATTAGCCATAATCAGAGAGAAGCAGGAATTTATTTCTTCCAGAGGAATATCAGAAATAGTTACATAACTCGATAGATTGTTAATCCTCACATTTTCTTCAGCCTCGAATAGGGCAGCACGATTAATGTCAATTCCGAGAACCTCTTTAATTCCTAACTTCGCAGCTGCTATTGCTAATATTCCACTCCCTGTTCCTACATCAAGTGCATTCTTGAAAGGAAGTATATTAAAATAATCGGGATCTGACGTCAGGTTATCCAGTGTCTTTAAGACGAGATAAGTACTCGGATGCCCTCCATCTCCGAAAGCCGATCCCGGCTTAATATCAATCACAATGTCGTCTTTTTGAGGTATAAACATTTTATGAGGCGGTTTTATTATGATCCTTTTTGAAATATGTACAGGTCTATCCATTGATACCTGTAAAAAACTGTTACCAAAATATGTATATCTTAGAATCCCTTCATTAATAAGCTCTTTTATTGCAACTTCAACCATTTTTCTTTCTACTTTCATATCATAAGAAACTTTTTTTACTACCTCTATAGGTACCAATCTCTTGTTAGAATTTACCACTGTGTAACGTATCCTCTTCTTGATTTCTCCTCGCATAATCAATTCTCCATTTATCCGTAGGATAATTTTAATAGAATGTTTGACTTTATATGATAAAAAACGGTATTTTATTGAAAGATTTTAGCAAAAATGAGCTAAAAGGTAAAAATCAATTTCCAAAAAATTTTTGAAAGGAAATAATTATGCCTATTTATGAATTCAGATGTGTGCGGTGTGGACATGTATTTGAACTTTTAAAACTGAAGAAGGGTGATGAAGAGGTAGTAATGAGATGTCCAAAGTGCAAGTCCCAAAATGTAGAACGTGCTTTAAGCAGGATAGGAGGAATAAGGTCTCGATCTCGAAGTGGGGGCGTAACACGCACAATAAAAGAATGCGGTGGGAGCACCTGTGCTACAATAGATGTACCAGGACCTGAAAAATAATATATTGTCAGCTTTACTTTTATAAAAATTAGTCAACTTCACAATCGTCCAAAATAAGAGACACATTATGGCTGAATACCTCATAAACACAATGAATAGACAGGATAATTGTATGACAGACCTCTTTCTATTAAAGTATGATATCTAAATTACGCTCATATATCATCCAGCCATATTTCAAAATATCTTGGACAGCTATGAGTCAACTTCTAAAATAAAATAGCCTTTGTTTAGATTCAGATGGATGATTTAATGGTTTATAAAATAGGTTTAATCAGGGGTATAGTTTTTGACCTACTAACAATAATACCGGATAAAGAATTAACTTTTGAGGAAATTTTTGAATATCTCAGGTCTCGTCCTAATGACAAATTTATGCATAAACATTTAATAGAACGACTTGGACAATTAGATGAAGAAGATATTGGTGAATTGATTGAATCTGCCAAAAAGATAAATGATTTCTCCTTATTGGCATCTCTTTATGAAACATGCATTTCATACGCTGAATTTTATAATCTGAGGAGGAAGTTTGATGATATAGATATAGAAATTTTAGTAAGACACACACCTTTGATTTATATAAGATGGTCTCTTGATAAAAATCTCAAATCACGCCTTTTCTGGATGGATTTGTTTGCGAGGAATAAATACCATCATATGGACCTTTCTGCTTTCAAATCCACAGAATTTCCTATCCCTTTTAAAAAGAAAAGCCTTCTTGAAAACAAGACAGTCCATATAAAGGATGTATACATAAAATCAGATGATAAATCTTTTGATACTGGAACCTCAATAAGAATTGTAGAGCCACATAAGACTATCAAAAGAATTTTGGAGAACCCGGTAGTAAAGGATTTATTGATTCAAGACGAAATAAGAGTTGAATGGAGTGTAAGTCCTTATGCATTTATAAGGAGGTGGAAGGTTAATCTGGATGTATCTGTAGGGCGAAATAAATGGATGCTTAAGGGTATTTTAAGAGAATATGGAAAGGGACTCACGGAGGAAGAGGCAAGGTCATCCTGTTTAATGGAGATAATTGAAAGATATTCAGCTTTTGCAAATTTCCATGATAACCAATCTATCGGGTACAAAAAAGAATACGATATTATCAAGGCAAGATATAGCAAATTAAGAGACAAGGGGCGGAGTGTTCTGAACCCAAATAAGATGGGTCTTGAAGTCCCTTACGAAGATCAAGAGATATATTGGATCATTGCGGAGGAAATTAATAATACTGGTTCTTGTGAAATTTATATACCAGCGCAGTTTGCCTTTCTTTTTTCGTCGGGTAATTTTGACGAGATTGATCTTTATACACAGGGCACTACCTCAAATGGTCTGGCATCTGGAAACACAATGGAAGAAGCCAAACTATGTGCTTTATTAGAGTATATTGAAAGGGACTCGGAAAAAGTTTCACTCTTTTCTGCTGATAGATATTTCTCCTTAGAAGCAGATAACCCAATTATAAATAATATACTCAATAACTGGAAAGAAAAAGGTGTTTATATATATTTTCTGGATTTAACCCAAGAAATTGGAATCCCATGCTATAAAGCCTTTTTTATACATGCCAGAGGAGGATTTTCACGGGGATGGGGTGCGCATCTTGATGGGAAGATAGCGATTAACAGGGCAATATGCGAGCTAACATCTCCTTATTTTCTATCTAACAACTATTTAACAAAACCTCTGTCAGAAGAGGTTCAGAGGACACTTAAATATGAAGATTTACCCGACTATTCATCAGGAAATGTTAATTATGATTTACAAATCTTAGAAAAATTACTATTGATGAATGGTTTAAATCCTATTTATGTAGATCTTACCAAAAAGGGTTTAGAGATTCCTGCAGTAAGAGCAATAATACCAGGGATGGAGATGTTACCTGACCTGGATAGATATTCTAATTTCAATATAAGACAGTTCAGAAATTATCTAAGAATCATGAATGCAGACTTGCAAAATGCGATTTATTCATAGAGGAAGGTAATTTAAGAGTGGTAGCCAATTGTCCGAGACTAACTATTGCAGGTATTGGCGGAGACTCAGGCAAAACAGTTATAAGCGCTGGATTGTGTAAGGTCTGGCAGAAAAAAGGGCTAAAAGTTATACCTTTTAAAAAAGGACCTGACTACATCGATATGAGCTGGTTAAGACTTGCTGCAAATCATCCTTGTTATAATCTTGACCTTTTTTTAATGAATAGAGAGCAGGTTCTTTTCTCTTTTATGGTCAATACCCTGCACGCAGATATCGCTTTAATTGAAGGAAATCGTGGACTTTATGATGGAATAGATGCAAAGGGAAGTGTAAGCACAGCAGAATTAGCTAAAGTTCTTGTTTCGCCTGTCGTCCTTATTGTTGATTGTATAAAGGTAACACGTACAGTAGCTGCTTTAATATTAGGCTGCCAGAGGCTTGATAAGGATGTAGAAATTAAAGGAGTAATACTCAACAGGATTGCTACTCCCCGTCAAGAAGAAATTATCCGGAAAAGTATTGAGTCTTATTGTAGGGTACCTGTTGTTGGAGCTATTCCAAAACTAACAGATGTTACTTTTCCCGGAAGACATCTTGGTTTGGTTCCGCCACAGGAACATCCTATGGCGGAGGAGGCAATAAATACGGCTGCTAAAACAGTAGAAAAGTTTTTGGATATGGAGAAATTATGGCAAATTGCTGTTCAGGCACCACCATTATCAGATGATAGTGAGCAGTTATTGGTCGATACTCATACATCGTTTGCGGAGCCCAGTGACAAGTATCCTGTGTTCTGTATCCAAAAGAATGACCAGAGTCCAATCAACAAAGAACAACTTACAATTGGGGTGATCCATGATTCAGC
>JACAEY010000020.1 GCA_013388605.1 Nitrospirota bacterium
AGGAAGAAGTGCCAGCCTATCAGAAACAGAACAGAAGAAAATCCCCATGAGTAGCCTAAAAGATAAGGGACACGATAATAACGACCTAAGTCAAACATTAACGCAAACACAGCAAATATATATCCGAGAAGACTCGAAAGGATAGCTGGTCTAACAAAGTGATGATACTGTTTCATTCCAAAGAGATGAACCGCTGTACCAAGTGTAAGACCTGGTGCAGCCAAAGCAATTCCGACAAGGATATCAAAACCGATCCACAACCCCCATGCATAGTTATCCGAAAGATTTGTAGATGGACCAAGTCCAAAAAATAGTCTGTAAATCATTACTCCAACGCCCGCACCAACAAAAACAGCAGCTATTAAATTTGGAAAATTGAAATTATTTATAATGTAATCTCTTGGGGTCATCCCCAGAAGTATCTTTTCTCTAAACCAGGAATTAGTGTTTTGCGCCATGGCTTTCTCCTTTCTCTCCTGATGAAATTTCATGGCTTGATGCATGTTTTTCACGAGCCTTTGAGATGGCGTAATAAGCCCCGAAAACGAGCGGCCAGGCACCCACAATTTCAAACATCTTTACCATAAAAAGGAAACCTTTGCTTAATTTTGGTATTGGTGTCGTTCCTATATCTGTTCTGAAGCCAATTTCCTCAAATGGAACTGAAGATAGATACATCCAGCTTGCACCTCCAACTTCATGCTCTCCATATACATGATCAACGTATTTACCAGGATTATTTCTTATCCTTTCATGTGCAAGGTTAATGAGTTCTTTTCTTTTTCCAAATGTCATCACCTCTGCTGGACAGATTTCTACACATGCGGGTACATTTCCTTCATAAGAAATCCTGTCATAGCAGAATGTGCATTTTGTAATCTGAGGGTTCAATGCTTCGTAATATTCATAAGCAGGTACATCAAAAGGACAGGCAATCATGCAATAGCGACATCCAATACATAAATGAGGAAGATACAAAACAGGACCCATTGAGGTTTTTCTATATGCATCAACAAAGCATGAAGCAAGGCAACCGGGATCTTCACAATGCATACACTGCCTTTTTACATAAATAGGTTTACCGTCTCTTGAGCTATAATAACGATTAACAACGGTAAAATTACCTGCATGCATTCTTCTAATATATTTAAAGACATCATCTTTGCCCACTACAGATTTTTCAAATTCCGAAATAGGTTTATTAGGATTTTTGTTCCACTCATTACATGCCCATTCACATCTTCTACAGCCAATGCAACGTGTTGTATCAACAAGGATACCATAACGCTCCTTTGGGAGATTCTTTTCAATCTTTTCATATAATTTCCAGTTTTTTGCATTAGCAGTGTTTCCTGAAAAATAAAGTGGATTTTCAATATTTTTAGAGGCATGGGCAGGTGAGCTCCCCCCTATTAAACAGATTCCTGCAATTGTTGCATGCTTTAAGAACTCTCTTCTATCAATTCCCATACGCTCCTCCGGGTTAGTACTTAACTTCCTTATTAAGGATAAGATAAATAGCAATAAATACGAACATCGCAAGAACAGCTACAGCATATTCATAGCCATGATGTGAAAAAAGTTGTTCAAATGCGTACCACATCATCTCTCCTTTCTATCTTAATGAAAAACGTTTTGGCTCTAAAGGATATGCCTGCCATACAGCCTTTTTCTTATGACACTCCTCACATTTCCTGCCTTTTTCAAGTTCCATATGCACGTGACAGCCTAAGCATTGAATATGATAAGCAGCAACCAATTTAGGTCTATTCCTGTTCTGAGTATCAAATGTTATGCTATGGCAGTTTCTACAATATGGTGGACTATCCTTTTCAACTTCTGCCTCTGCCCTGCTCTGGTGATGACATCCGTCACAGAGTGTCTCTAACCTTCTATGAAAATAACTTCCTAACTTGCTATCATTGGAGGTCTTTACTAACCTATCAATGATCTTCAGATGTGGAAATTTTGATGGTTCATATTCTCTCTCTAAGATTTTTACTATTACCTCTTTTTTCACCTTTTCTGTATCAAGTCCTGCAATTGAGAGCTTGGCGCCGGGCAGAAGTTCCCTCTTACCTGTATGACAAATATCGCATGTCTCTTTCATAGGTCCCTTTGTTTGTATATCCATTATGGGAAGAAAAGCGTGGCAACCCGAACAATCCCTTTGAGACTTCTTTATGCTATGACATCCTGCACAGCTCTTTTCAGAAAGAACATCATGATATGCATTTGCTATATTTACCCATTTCCCATCAAAACTCCCAGTCAGTGTATGGCATTCTCTGCAGGCATTAAGGGTTTCATGATGACAGCCCCTACATGTCTTATGACTCTTTTCGTGAAATTTGTGATCAAATGCTACACCTTTCATTTTTGCATCCTCAATATTAATGAAAGGAATCTCTTTTTGACCCCTGTCAGGACGAGGAATTTTTTCAAGCTCTGCTATTGTTTTATATTTTCCTGTATGACATTTCGCACATTCAGTTGGCCCGGCTTTTTCTTCTTTCTTCCTTCCCTTCTTCTGTTCTAACTCTTTCTCATACTTTAAATGACAGTTCAGGCACTGTAAATGAGAAGCTCTTTGTACATCAAGCCCCTTTTTGGCTGCTACTCGTGTTATAGCAGTTAGCTTGGGACCTCTTTTCTTTTCAAGATCATGACAATAGTAACAGGACTCCTCTGTGCCTTTTTCATATGCTAACGCCAAGGCTTCATCCTCTTCTTCTATATCATAAGTGTGATGGCAGAGGCTGCAATCATCTTTCCCTATTTTCTCCTTGAGTTTTTTAACATGGTTGTCATGATAGGCAAAGTCGAATTCAATAACCGGGTGTTTCACAGCTATTAATTCATATTCTTCTTTATGGCAATCTCCACATGTGACAGGACCTGTTTTTTCCTTATCTTCTTTATACCGCTTTTTATGACAACCTATGCATTCATCATGGTATGCATTCATTACTGATTCTTTATCTTTTTCCTTAACCTTTTTAGGAAAATCAAATATGAAATCTTTCCATTCATCAAGAGGATGACATGCATCACATCCTTGTTTTTCTTTCTTAAGAGTCTCAACATGTTTTTGATGGTCAAAGATTACCTGCGGACGCTCTAATTCTCCAAAAATTTCACTATGAGCAATACCGATCTTGTTCTCGGGTTTTATCTCTTTTACTGGTTTAACTTCCTTAGGGGCAACAGGGCCTTCAGTAGAATAGACACTACACAAACCATAAACAATAAAGAGCAGGAGACTAATACTAATTGCAAAGAATAATAGCTTTTTCTTCATAACCCTTCCCTTTTCGGTTTATTATCCTGCTTTCAACTCCTCAGGAATTACCATTGTGTTAACCAATATTTCATCAAAGAACATATTCTTTACGCCAAGATTCCAATATTTGATTACATCCTTAATTCCCGTGCTGCAGTTATGGCATGGTGTAATCACAATCTTTGCCCCAGTTGCCTTAATCTGCTCTGCCTTCACCCTGTTTCCTTTAGCCTTGTGCGCAGCCCAGTTGGATAAAGCAGCAAGTCCCCCTCCAGCATTACAACAGAAATTGTGCTCCCTGTTAGGAGTCATATCTCTGAAATCCTCACACGTCGCATTGACAAAATATCTGAATTTCTCTGCTGCCCCTGCCCTCCTTATAATGTTACAAGGATCCTGCAAAGTGACAGGCTCTTTAATTTTTTTCGCCTTATCTATCTTTATCCTTCCGTCCATGAGAAGTTCATAGTAAAATTCACCGGTCTGTATCACTTCAAATGGGAGTTCTTTCCATCCCAGCATCGGCGGTGCCACATAACATGTGGCAAAACGGGGATGCCCTCATTCAGTAAGAACCATTTTTTTCACTCTTAGTCGGGCTGCATTATCGTAAAGTCCCCGCACAATCCTTTGCATCGTCTCAAAGTCACGTACAAACATGGGCATGTTGCTGCTATCCCAGACATCTTTTCCTGGCACAGTCCAGTCAACACCTGCAACGTGCATTATCTTCGCTGTGCGCTCTATATGGTAAATACCTGTCTTGGGCTCAGCGCCAAGAGGTAACCACATAGCCTCTGCTCCTTCCTTATCTATAGGAATGCGCAGGTCTTTGAACCCTGCCCCTACCTCTTCCTCCTGCCACTGATTGGTATCAAGCCAGTCATTCTGGGAATACCAGACCTGATTCAATGAAACAATATGGGCCTGGTTCTGGTCCAACTGGCGTTGAGGTATTACCCCCAGAAGGAAACAGATACGGCGAACCATTCCGATAATAAACGTAATATCTAATCCGTATGGGCAGTACATGCTGCAACGATGGCAGATGTTACATTCAGTAAATACTATCCGTGCACATTGTTTTATGAATTCTGCATCAACCTTCCCATCCCTCTTTATCATCTCCCATATGGTCATCCTCATCTTTGCTACCGGTGCATAGGTAGGATCTTTATCGTTGGATAAATACCATTGGCATGCCTCAGCGCATAGACCACAATGAATACACGTGTCAAGCACTGCTTTGATCCTTGCAGAACGTCCCCCCAGAACTGCCTTGATTGTCTTTTCTATCTTTTCAGGGGTAAGCCTCTTTATTGTTTCATCAAGACCTTTATCAGGATTAGGGTCTCTGATATACTCAGGAAATTCCCTGCTAACTATCTTTTCTTTAACCGCTTCTTTAACTGCCATCGCTATCCTCCTCTATTTTTAAACCTTTATTTTTAAACCTTTACCAGTCTCTTGAATGCCAAAGGGCAAATTGAGAACCCATCCATGACCTTGTTAAAAAGAAAGAAATCATATGGAATAATCTGGTGAACGGAATTGCTATTAACATGATTTCTCCAAAAAGAATGTGTAGATTTAACATAGCTTTATGTGGAAGGAGCCACTGGTGATAAGCAAGAAACCCGGTTAAAAAAGGCAAAAAAGAAATGGCAAGTATTATGTAATCGGAAGTAAAGGTCACAAATTTGACCTCTTTAGCAAAAATCCTTCTGAGAAAGAAAAAAATACTTGTGAATATGACTATAAGGGTCATAATGTCTGCTGTATTTTCAGGAAGAGTCCACCATGTTATTCCCCAGGACTCATACCATAGAATATTATGCGAAAGAAGCAATATAGGAGTAAAAACCAGACATATATGAAACAGGAAGGTCATAATTGTAAACACAGGTTTTAATCTCCAGCGTCTTGTAGCAAACGGGACAAGCCAGTGAAGAAGGGATCGGAGAGTAGCTTTCAGACTTATAAAAGGCAGGATAGTTTTATCTTCTTTTACTAAATCAATAAAAGACTTTACCCTGTAGATACTTCCTCCAATAAATACGATAAATGCAATCCAGACTAAAGGGCCTCTGAGAATGTTATATAATGCTGTGCTTGTTAAAAATTCCATACTTTACCTCATAACCCCCCCCTATACTTCCCCCCTTAATAAGGGGGGATAAAGAGGGGTTAAATCTCACCCACAGGTATTATCCGGCGGAAATATTTTCCTTCATTTACAGCCCGTATAAGAAGCTTCTTCCCGTCAGGACTGAAGACAGGGGTCCAGAGCGATTCATAGCCCTTTTTCCCAACTTTTCCATCAACAACAACGAAATATTTATCATTCTTCTTGGCTTTCGTCAATATAATATCACCACCAGGGCTAAATATGGGATCCCACACATTGTCGAAAGTTTCTGACCATGCGGTGCCGTCCACAGCGATTGTCCATCTATTGTTATTTTCTACTGCAGCGGCAATCCTTCTACCATCAGGACTGATCACCGGGGTCAATACCATTTGATTAAATGTGCTATTCCAGGGAGTTCCATCTACTGCAACTGTCCAGTTTCCAATGCTGGCAGCAACAACAGCAGCTAACTTCTTGCCATCATGCGAGAATACTTGTCTCCATACCTGGGGAAAATTACCCCATATTGGTTTGCCATTCATTGCAAGCGTCCATCCTTTGGGCGTCTTCACAGGTGCAATCACATCTGTGCTTCCAGGCCTGAAGATCGGCTCCCAAACAAGACCATACACTTGCTCCCATGGGTTTCCATCCACAACTATCGTATATTTAGCCATATCTGTCATTGCAACTGCTGCCACATGGTTGCTATCATCACTAAAAATTGCCCCCCAGAGAATTAAAAAATTATTATTCCAGGGAGTTCCATCTACTGCAACTGTCCAAATTCTTTCGAGCAAAGCGAAGATATCCAGCTCGGCACGCCTTTTTATCTGTACATGAGATGCGGTTCTTTTTCCATCGGGACTTATAGCAAGATCCCTTACCTCAGGAAATGTATTCTCCCAGGTTTTACCATTTAAACAAACAGAGCTTGTCATCTCACCTGTTCTAATATTGACTGCAATGCTTTTCCCATCAGGGCTTAGTGTAAGATTCCATATGTAGTCAAATTTATCCTCCCACATATCATGATCTACGGCAACAACCCATTCATAATCTCTTAATGCAAGTGAAATCAGTTTATTCTCTGAAGTGAATTTAAGAGAGCATACCCTTTCAAATGTTTCTTCCCAGGTTTCTCCGTTAACACAAGTGGTAAATCTCCTGTTTTCATCTCGGACTGCAGCGGATATTTTCTCGCCATCATCACTGGGTACAAGTTCACGGACCGATGAGAATTTTCTTTTCCACTCGCTAATATCAGCGATCAATTTCTCTCTTGTATCCCAATCCCAATTAGTTAATTCGCTCATATCGAGTACCC
>JACAEY010000124.1 GCA_013388605.1 Nitrospirota bacterium
CCTTCTTTTAGAACCAAGAAGATAGAGGGATTAAGAGGTTCATCTATCTGGGAGGCATCATTGACCATGAGTTACAGATTTACATTTGAAATAGATAAAGAAGGTAAAATTATTTTTCGATGCCATATCAAGAGTATCTGCTATATTATATGGAGACAAGATTATGAATCAAGAAATATACAAAAGGTTTAAAAAGGTAAGTGAATGGTTAAAGAAGAAGTATCATGCAGAAAAAGTTATTTTATTTGGTTCATATGCAAGGGGAGATGCAACAGAGGACAGCGATGCTGATATTCTTGTAATAGCTCCAACTAATGAAAGAATGTTTGAAAGAATGGCTACCGTATCAAGGCTTGTAAGGGACCTGCGTAACGGTCTTCCAATTTCATCTATAGTTCTTACTCCCGAAGAATTTAAAGATAAATTAATTAAAGGAGATGTTTTTATTCAAACAATTATAGAAGAAGGTAAGGTCATCTTTCCTGAAGAAAACTTAAATGCCTAAAAATAATCGCAAACTCACATCCCCTCAATCCCTGAACTCCTACATCAAACCATTTGTGACATTATGAGGCGTTCGGGGAGGGCTGGGGCTTTGCAGTATGTGCCTGAGCTTACATGGATGCTTTTTCTCCGTATCCTTGATGAAAAAGAAGAAAGAGAAAAAGAACAATCAAAAGCCCTGGGTGTGGAGTTTACACCATCATTATACTATCCATATCGCTGGCGGTCGCTTGAACTTCTCAATAAATTTATCTCCTCCAATAAACAGTTGTCATTCCACTTCCTTCCATGGGGATTCTTCTTTCAAATTTGCATGCACAAATTCTCTGTATCGGATCAAAGCCCCTTTCTTTTTATTTCCAAACTGTAAAAGTACTCAATCTTTTGATAAACTGGGAATTCCCTTATGGTACCCTGATGTACCTTTATACAAACAGCTTCAGAGCTGTGCGATAAAGATAGATCGCAAAAGATTAAGGCAGAATAAGCTCTGGATGGATTTAAAATATCTACATTATTACATAAATGCATTTTTCAGGTAAAATGATTAAAGTATAAATATGAGAGGAAAGGTTTATATAGTAGGTGCGGGACCTGGTGACATTGGACTCCTTACTGTAAAAGGTTTACGCTGCCTACAAAAAGCTGAGGTCGTAATTTATGATTTCCATCTGAATGCCCAGATATTAAATTACATTAACCATGAAGCAGAGTTCATTTATGCAGGTAAACGGGGTGGACATCATTCTATGGGACAGGATGAGATAAATAGACTTCTTATCAAAAAGGCCGATGAAGGAAAAATAATATGCAGGCTTAAAGGTGGGGATCCATTTGTATTTGGTCGGGGAGGAGAAGAGGCAGAAGCTCTGGCTGAACATGGAATAGAGTTTGAAGTTGTACCAGGTGTTAGCTCTTCTGTTGCTGCACCTGCTTATGCCGGTATACCTCTCACCCACAGACTTTATTCTTCTTCTTTTGCCGTAATACCCGGTTATGAGGATCCTACAAAGGAGAAAAGCAATATAGATTGGTCAAAACTTTCAACAGGTGTTGGTACACTCGTTTTTCTAATGGCTATAAAAAACATTGAAGTTGTCACACAAAAGTTGATAGAAAATGGAAGGAGTCCTGAAACACCTGTCGCAGTAATTAGATGGGGAACAAGGCCTGATCAGAAGACAATTTCTGGAACACTAAAAGATATTGTTGAGCTTGTAAAAGAAAAAGATATCAGACCACCTGCAGTTATGGTCGTAGGAGATGTGGTAAAGCTGAGGGAATCTCTTATGTGGTATGAGAAAAAAATGATGTTTGGCTACAGAATTTTAATTACAAGAGAACATCCCGGAGGTTTTGAACCCCTTGAGGAGCTCGGTGCAGAGCTCATTGAATTCCCTACTATCGAAATAATGCCTCCAAAAGATTATGCTGAGCTGGATAGCACAATTGAAAGTATAGAGACATATAAATGGTTGATATTTACGAGTAAAAATGGGGTGAAATACTTTTTCCAAAGATTTTTCGACAAGGACAGAGACATTAGAGATTTAAAGGGTATAAATATATGTGCTGTGGGTTCAAAAACTGCAGATGAGATAAGGAAGTATGGTATAAAGGTGGATCTTATCCCTGAAGAATTTTCCTCAGAAGGGCTCATAAAAGCATTCTGTTCTTACCCCTCAGCATCCAAAGAGAAATCACAAAGCTCTGAATTTCAAACCCCAAACTCTGAACTTCTGAAAGGAATAAAGTTTCTCCTTCCAAGGGCTGAAAGAGCAAGAGAGATACTTCCGGAAAAGATAAAAGAGTTTGGGGGTCATATAGACCTGCCTGTCACATACAGGGCAGTAAAACCAGAAATCCATGGTAAAAGATTAAAGAGGTTCCTAAAAGAGGGGAGGATCTCAATAGCTACTTTTACAAGTGAAGCTACGTTTAATAATTTTATAGATATTATAGGAGAAGATGCCGGTGAGTTATTAAAAGGAGTAGCTATAGCGGTAATCGGACCTGTTACAGCAAAAGCTATAGAAAAGGCAGGTCTTAAAGTAGATATAATGCCGGAGAAAGCAACAATTGAGGCACTTGTGGAAGAAATAATAAAATGGGTAAAGATAAAAATTGGCGATGAGCCTTCCTGAGGTAGATACACTTATCTTTTTTTTCTTTAATAGAGACCTTCAGAACAGATTTTTTGATATTATTATGCCATTTATTACGGAGAAGTCTTATCTATTAGTTCTCCCATTAACATTATGGTTCTTTTATAAAGACAGAAAAAAGGCGATTGTAGCATTTGTACTTGCCCTTGCATCATTTGCCCTTTCTGACTGGGTATCAGAAGTCCTCAAAAATTTTATTCAAAGGCAAAGACCTTGCAATGTACTTGAGGGTGTCCATCTCATTGTCGGCTGTAGTAGGTCTTATTCAATGCCGTCAAATCATGCAATAAATATATTCGCTTTTACAATGCCCTTTATAGTACTTTTAAAAAACGAAATAAGATATGCTTTTATAATTATCGCCTTGCTCATAGGTTTTTCAAGGGTCTATGTTGGAGTCCATTATCCATCTGATGTTGTCGTTGGAGGATTGCTTGGTACAGGGATAGCAATATCCATAATTAGTTTATATAGAATGGTTCTTGAAAACTATTTTAAAAGACCTTACCCTACTATCCTTTTCGTCTTTCTTATGATAATTAGTATATTTCGTATCTATTATATTCTGAACGGTCCTCTTGATCTGAGTCCTGACGAAGCACATTACTGGGAATGGTCGAGAAGACTTGATTGGAGTTATTACTCAAAAGGTCCAATGATTGCTTATCTTATATATATTGGCACAGGTATATTTGGAGATAATGTCTTTGGCATAAGGGTGATGGCTGTAATCTTTTTAGCCTTAAGCAGTATCTTTATTTATCTACTTGGAAAGATGCTTTATGAAGAAAAAGTAGGACTCCTATCAGCAGTAATGATCCAGATAATTCCTCTGTTTTCAACATTTGGGATTATATTCACAATAGATTCCCCTTTTATATTTTTCTGGATACTTTCATTGTTTTTGTTCTGGAAAGCCATCAATACTGAAACTTTGAGCTATTGGCTTCTCCTTGGTTTATCAATAGGATTTGGACTTCTGACAAAATACACCATGGCATTCTTTTATATCTCTGCCTTTCTTTTCATACTATTGAGGGAAAGAGGACTTTTTTCAAGAAAAGGTCTATATATTGCTTTCATAATAAGCATACTTGTTTTCTCTCCTGTATTGTTATGGAATGCTGAACACAACTGGGTTACATTAAGACATACAGCAGGTCAGGCAAATATTGAAGAAGGTCTCAGTATTAATATAATGAGATTCTTTGAGTTTGTAGTTTCCCAATTTGGTGTAATAACACCTTTATTGTTGATACTTATTATTATATCAATATATAAATTGAGGAAACAGAGAGAAGGTGCTTTTGCCTTTTGGTTTTCATTACCTGTTATATCGTTTTTCCTATTAAAGAGCTTTCAAGGTAAGGTTCAGGCAAATTGGGCAATGCCCGGATATATAACAGGGATCATCGCGTTTTCTGCAATCTATAAAGACTTTCGCTCAGAAGGTAAGGGTAAAAAGATCTTCGTGATAATAACACTCCTTTTGTCTTTTATCGTTACTTCCTTAGCCCATTATCCGTCAATCCTTAATCTACCAGTCAAAAAAGACCCTTCAAGCAGGTTAAAAGGTTGGAAAGAATTGGGAGAAGAAGTAACAGAGTTATATAATAAGATGTCTATAGAAAGCCCTGTATTTATATTTTCTGATAGATATCAGGTCTCAAGTGAACTCGCCTTCTATGTAAAAGGCCATCCTGAAATTTATTGTATTGTCCATAAACGAAGGATGAATCAATATGACCTCTGGCCAGGATTTCAAAATCTTCTTCATTATAACGCCATCTTTGTTAGAATAGGTAATACAGGACTGCCCAAAAAGGTTGAAGAGGCATTTAAACATATTGAGAAAAGGCTTTTTACTGCATATTCCAATAATAAAAAAATTAGAGATTACTCAATATTTATGTGTTATGATTTCAAAGGCATTAAAGAAGAATCACCAAGGAGTTATTAATGACCCTCTCTGTAATTATACCTCTCTTTAACGAGGAGGAGAATGCTCCAATTCTTTATGAAAAATTGAAGGAGAATTTAGATCCTCTAAAAAAGGAGTATGAAATTCTTTTTGTTGATGATGGAAGCACAGACAATACTCTTCATATACTTGAAGAGATTCAGGCAAAGGATAAAAGGGTTATTATTTTGAGTTTGAGACGCAATTTTGGACAGACCGCAGCTTTTGCAGCAGGTTTCGATTTTGCACGTGGTGATGTGATCGTAACAATGGATGGTGACCTTCAGAACGACCCTGCTGATATTCCAAAACTACTTGAGCTAATAAAAGACAATGACCTTGTAAGTGGATGGAGAAAGAAAAGGAAGGATCCCTTTTTTTCAAGAAGACTTCCTTCATTAATAGCAAACTGGTTGATTAGTAATGTGACCGGTGTAAAACTGCATGACTACGGATGTTCTCTTAAGGCATATCGTAGAGAGGTCATAAAAAATCTTAAACTATATGGAGAGATGCATAGATTTATCCCTGCAGTAGCAAGCTGGTATGGTGTCAGGGTTGCGGAGGTAGAAGTAAACCATTATCCGAGACTGAAAGGGAGCACAAAATACGGTATTTCACGTACCATAAAGGTTGTGCTTGATTTGATTACAGTAAAGTTCCTCCAGAGCTTCTCTACAAAACCAATCCAATTTTTTGGTCCTGTTGGCATACTGAGCGGTTTCCTTGGGTTTCTTATATCGTTATATTTAAGTATTGATAAAATCTTTTTTGGAAAGAACATCGGGGGTAGACCTCTCCTTTTGCTTGGCGCCCTTCTCATTATTGTAGGAATTCAGCTTATAGGAATGGGTCTACTTGGAGAGATGCTTGTCAGGGTTTACCATGAAAGCCAAAGAAAACCTATCTATGTGATTAAAAAAATCCTTGGCTCTTAAAGCAAATAGATTACTTCTTTTCATACTGAAATTCAGTGTAAGCCTTGTCCTTATATATATTGTTTTATCAAAGACAGGACCCGAACTTGTTTATTCAACAATGAAGAATATGAATCCCTTAGCATTTATTTCTGCGCTAATACTCTATCTCTTTGCTCAATTTATCTCTACATTAAGATGGAGACTTCTTATTTCTGAGAATATCGGGATAAGGAAACTTTTTTCAATATATCTAATAGGCTCTTTTTTCAACAACCTTCTTCCAGGTTTAATAGGTGGAGACGCTGTCAAAGGCTTTTATCTTTATAAGACAATTGGAAAAGGGAACCTCTCCTTTGCCTCTATTTTTATGGATAGATACATAGGTTTTTCAACATTAATATTGATTTGTATGGCTGCTTATCCTTTTGGTTATTCATATCTTAAAGGGTCATCATTAATTTGGACTTTCCCCATTATTGTTTTAATGTTTGTGACCGCAAGTCTGTTTTTTTTTGGTCTACATGTTGGTAGAAGGATAATGTTTTTATCAGAAATCTATAGTTATTTCTATTCCTATCGTGAGAAAAAATTGCTTATTTTAAAAACCTTACTTCTATCTCTAATCATCCAAATATCTGGTATTTTATCTGTATATATTCTCGCTATCGGCTTAAGCAAAAATATACCTTTCCTTGCATGCCTTATGTTTTTACCTCTTATCATAATGTTTACTGCCATCCCTATTTCTATATCAGGAGTTGGAGTGAGAGAAGGTGCATTTATTCTGTTTTTTGGTCTCATCGGTATCAAATCAGATGTCGCAATTGCTATTTCTTTATCATGGTTTCTTACTGGAGTTACGGTAAATCTTCTGGGACTTGCTGAATATCTGAGATACAGGAGAAAAAAATAAGAAATGTGAAATAGTCTAATTATTTAACACGAATTACATAATGGATGGTCGCAACCTTTTAGGTTGCGTAGATTTAAATAACTTTTAAATCACAATTTATGCTATTTAAAATGCAGGCTAATGCTGTAACTAAAATGGTTTTAAATGACCCTTGCATAATTTTTGTTTACGTTGATAATTCAACATGTCTTGTCACATCTTCCAAAATAATACTTCGTACTCTTAGAAAGACAGGTATGAGAACCGATTTTAGAAGCAAAATCACGGGTAACCTCGATGAGACCGGAGTCGAAGCAGAGGTCTCAGCCAAAGATTATTAATAGGGATTAAAGTCAGTTGAAGGTTTAAACATAGTAGGAGGTAGTTTATTTTGGTTCGAAAATCGGGTCTCATACTTATTATAGAATATTTTGGACAGCAGTGATGTCTTGTAAAAGTTCAATAAGGATTTCTATACTAAATTTATGGACCTTCTTTTAAAAGGTATGGTAAAGGATGAGCCTATTCTGGTTGTGGGACTCATAGACACAGATACTGTTGAGAAGGCAAGGGTCATTCATGATACATATCCAACTGCCACAGCAGCCCTTGGAAGAGTGATAAGTGGCTCGATCTTACTTTCTTCAATACTTAAATATGGACAGAAAGTAGTTCTTCAGGTCGCTGGTGATGGTCCACTAAGAGGCATAGTAGCAGAAACTGACTGGCTTTGCAGAGTGAGAGGCTATATTAAGAGACCACACATACACCTTGGTCTAAAAGAAGGAAAACTCGATGTTGGAAGGGGAATTGGGAAAGGGTTTCTGAATGTATTAAAGGACCTTGGTCTCAGAGAATATTATCGTGGTATTGTTCCTTTACAGACAGGTGAGATTGCTACAGATATTGCTTATTACTTAAATGTCTCAGAGCAGATACCTGCTGCTGTCTCTCTTGGTGTTTTTATTGATAGTGATAATTCTGTAAAAGCATCAGGTGGATTTATGATACATACACTCCCTAATTTGGAAGACGAAATAATAGGTTTTCTTGAAAGAAAATTGAAAGAGATTCCTCCTGTAAGTACTATGATTCTGAATGGATTAAGTCCGAAAGAGATAATGGAGGAAGCCGTCGGTTTACCTGTTGAAATCTCAGAAAGCAAAGAAGTCCTTTATCATTGCCCTTGTACAAAAGACAGAGTACTTGATTCAATAATAGTACTTGGCAGAAAAGATATAGAGGAACTTGTTATTAAAGGGGAGGTCCTGAATGTCCAGTGCGAATTCTGTAAGAAAGAGTATGTTGTTTCGCAGGAAGAACTCTCATCTATTTTGCATTATTTTGTGTCTCATAATTAGAATCCTGTTTCCTTATCCCCTTTATGCAGGTCCATTGGGAGGAGAATATTATGGAATGCATATTCTGCAGGATTGCAGCGAGAAAACATCCAGCAAAAATTATATATGAGGATGATATTTCTATAGCCTTTGAGGATATTAACCCACAGGCCCCTGTCCATACCCTTATAGTGCCTAAAAAACATATATCTACAAATCTTGATTTAAAAGAAGAGGACAATATCTTAATAGGCCATCTATTCCAGGTTGCAAATAAGATTGCAAAAGATAAAGGTATAGCAGAAAAGGGATTCAGGCTTATCATTAACTGTAATCCTGGGTCAGGTCAGACCGTTTTTCATATTCATCTCCATGTCATTGGTGGTCGAAGGATGCACTGGCCACCAGGATAAAAGTGGGAATTTATTATGGTTAGATTTTTTAAGCTACCATATAGTTACAAAAGCGTGGAAACCTTCTGTTTTCTTAATCTTTTCTGCTAAAGCCTTTGCCTTTTTTCTGTCACTGAATTTCTCAATACAGACCTTATATAAATTTCCTTTTTTCTTTGTATGAATTATATATGTATGGTATCCCTTTTTATTAAGTGTATTCTTCAAAGTTCGTGCATATGAAATATTCTCAAAAGCACCGATTTGAACGGTAAAATAAGTCTTCAAGGTCACAGGAGTTTTAGAAGATATTGCCTTTTCTGAAAGAATCTTTTTGTCAGGAAGTTTTTTAAAAGGTTTCTTTATAGATTTTTTTTCTTCATGACCTTGAATCTGCTTTTTCACTTCTTTCTTAAAATTTATCCTTTGGCAAACAAGGTCATGAAATTGTTTATTCACAGGTTCCTGAATTTTAAATTTTTTGTTCTGGTCTTTAGATAAAACACTTCTTATAATACGGCCAGATGAATCATATTCTCTTGTTTCAAGAATGCGATACTCCATCCACGTACAATTATAATCAAACAAACTCTCGCTATATCCCTCAC
>JACAEY010000139.1 GCA_013388605.1 Nitrospirota bacterium
ACCTTGCAGCAGATGTTGCTACAAGTATTGATAAGGCATTTAAGAATTCCCTTGCAGAAACCCTGACAGAGACTGAAAAATCTTTTCAGCTCAGTTTTATCTCAATGACTGAAGCGATTGTAGTTGCCATCAAACTGGTATCCTTCGTAGTGATATTTATAATTATGGCGGTAGTTGCTAATACTATGGTTATGACTTCACGTGAACGGATAGGTGAATATGCAATATTAAAGACTCTTGGATTTGGTGGATGGCATATTGCGGGATTGATTTTTGGTGAGTCTCTTTTGATCAGTCTAACAGGCTGTGTTTTGGGGATTGGATTTACATTCCCTGCAGCCGACATATTCAGTAAAAAACTGGGCACATATTTTCCTGTCTTCAATATTGCAACCAAGACTATTTATATGGATATAGTAGCATCAGTTATTGTTGGCTCTGTTGCAGCTATGTTTCCAACATGGCGTGCAATAAAGATCAGAATAGCTGATGGATTAAGAAGGATTGGATAGATGAGAGTGCCTTTGCTTTATAGTATGCGTAATTTATGGACACGAAGACTGACCACTGTTCTTACAGCATCTGGCATGGCTCTTGTTGTGTTTGTTTTTTCAGCTATTTTAATGCTTGCTGAGGGTTTGCGAAAGACCCTTATTGAAACAGGCTCATATGATAATGTAGTAGTAATAAGAAAGGCATCTGTATCTGAGGTCCAGAGCAGTGTTGATCGCCTGCAGGCTTCAATAATAGAGACTCAACCAGAAATAGTTATTGGTTCTGAGGGACAGAAGCTTGTTTCAAAGGAATTAGTTGTACTTATTACACTTCCAAGACGGGATAGTGATAAACCAGCAAATGTTGTAATAAGGGGAACAGAGAAAACCTCATTACAATTACGTCCACAGATTAGACTTATAAAGGGTCGGATGCCAAGGTTAGGGTCATCAGAGATAATAACAGGCAAGAGCATTGCTGAAAGGTTTAAAGGAGGAGATGTTGGAGAGACCCTTCGCTTTGCAATGAGGGATTGGACCGTAGTAGGTGTGTTCGATGCAGGCAATACAGGTTTCAGTTCAGAGATATGGGGAGATGTTAATCAGCTCATGCAGGCTTTCAGAAGGCCTGTCTATTCCTCTGTTATCTTTAAATTACGTGATTCTTCAGAATTTGAAAATGTTAAATCAAGACTGGAAAATGATCCAAGATTGACAGTAGATGCTCTGCGTGAGACAAGATATTATGAAAAACAATCAGAGATGATGGCTAAGTTCCTTCGCATCCTCGGGATCTCGTTAACTTTAATCTTTTCTATCGGTGCAGTTATTGGGGCTATGATTACCATGTATGCAGCTGTTGCCAACCGCACGAATGAAATCGGCACAATGCGGGCATTGGGATTTCAAAAAATTAGCATATTAGTTAGTTTTTTAGTAGAATCTTTAATCCTCTCATTTATAGGGGGATGTGTAGGTCTTTTCTTTTCATCTTTTTTAGAGTTGTTTACTGTTTCAACAATGAACTGGCAGACCTTTTCTGAGCTTGCCTTCAGCTTCTCTCTCACTTTTAAAATAATTTTTTCTGGACTTCTGTTTTCACTCATCATGGGTTTTGTAGGTGGTGTTTTGCCTGCCTTCAGGGCAGCAAAAATGAATATAGTTGATGCACTCTTTTCAAAAATCCTTTAGAAATCAGCCAGAGTTAAATAACCTATTTCAACATGAAACCTCACTGATCAGTGAGGTATTATCATTTTTGTCAGCATCCTGGTTCCCCAGGATGACCACAACAGCTCTTTAATCTTACTATCTTGATTACTGAATTTTTAATTAAGAGTCCGATTTTCCTCGTAATTGGTAAAGGTTGTTTTAAATTATCTATGGTGCTTTTTATATTCGGGCGTTTTGTAGCACACATTATGTTATTACTTCACTTTATTAGTTTTTTTATAGTATATCATGAAAGTTAACATATGTTTTTACATACAACACATCAAAATGGTAATACTACACTTCTTAGAAAGCTTAACAAATTTGTAAAGTTTTAGAGAAAACTGCAGGGGTTATCCAATTATAATTTATATGTAGGAAAAACACCGATAAGAGGAAGAGTAAAAATCCTACAAAAAAATCAGAATTTTACCGATATATTTTTATCATTTTCTGTTATATTAAACAATAAATAATAATTTTAGTAAGGTTAAAAAATCTTAGAGGAGGTTTATTATGGGATATACAATGAATGATCTGAAAAATAAGATTCTTGAGATGTATCCTGAAATTTCAAGATATGGCATTGAGGTCAGTCTTGAGTTCAGTGAACCTAAGAATGCCTATGTTGTCCATTTCAAGCATGAGAGAGGCAAAGATAAACATGAGCTTACGACACATCTTGAGAAGAATGATGCAGATGAATGTATGAATAATATCAAATGTGTTTATCTTGGTATTAAGGTTGCTCAATTTATAAAGAATTTTGAGCTGCAGGAGAGAGAACTTTGATTGACTCAATTGCGCAAGTTCATACTCTAAATGTCATGTGAATTTGTTTCATGGTAAGGTTTAGGATGAAACATATAAGTTTTTGTCATACTTAGATTATATAGTAGATCTAAAGCAGGTGATTTATGAATAATCTGGGAACCTTTTGAAAGTAAAATGCATATAATTGACCCAAAGAAATATGCTATTCCTCCAGAAAAACTTCGCTGGACCTGTCAACCAGAGATTTTTAAATTTGATTGTACTACAGATATAGAG
>JACAEY010000092.1 GCA_013388605.1 Nitrospirota bacterium
AGGCAGAAAAGGCTACAGGATGGATATTTTCTGTCAAGCTCACACCTGTAACAATATGGAGAAGGTGCTTTATATGTTTTGAATAAAAGATGTTTGAATGTCTTATGGAATATATCAATACCTCCAACACTTACAGAGCCTATTGTATCTCCATGATATGCATTATTCAGGGAGAGAAAGGCATTCTTGCTATTAATTCCTTTATGCCTCCAGTACTGAAATGCCATTTTAAGGGCGATCTCTACAGAGGTTGAACCATCGTCAGAGTAAAAAATTTTGTTAAGAAGAGGATGAATAGGGAATGATTTCTGAACTATTTTTATAAGTTTCTCTGCTAATCTTATTGCAGGTATATTACTCAAACCTAATAATGTGCTATGAGCTATGTTATCAATCTGATCCTTTATTGCCTCATCTATCTCTTTCTTTCTATGCCCATGTATATTGACCCAGAGCGAAGAAACACCATCCAGATACCATCTTCCATAAATATCCTTTACAAAACAATCTCTGCCTTCTGAAATAATAATCGGCTTCTCCTCAAGCCATTCTTTCATCTGAGTAAAAGGATGCCAGATATATTTTTTATCCAGTTCCTCAAGGTTTTTGTTGTCTTCAAGAATACCCATATTAAATCTCCTTTTTAGCTATAAATATCCTCTCAACACCGGCATAATCTTTTATCAATGAAATATTTTTAAAACCTGCTCTTTCTGCAATCCTTATAATCTTCCCCGACTGATTCTCACCAATTTCAAGAAAAAGATATCCTCTTTCATTTAGATAAACTTTTGCTTCTGGGATTATAATCCTATAATAATCAAGACCATCTTCCCCACCATTAAGAGCTTCTGCTGGTTCCCAGTCTTTTATCTCAGATTGCAAGGTTTTTATATCATCCCTTCTGATATAGGGAGGATTCGAGATAATAAGATCAAAAGTGAAGAGTGGATAAATAAAGGCATTCATTTTTTTAATAGGTTCATATAATGAACCCTCAAGAAATTCCACATTCTCAATTCTATTTGTTCTTGCATTTTCTTTTGCATATTGAATTGCAACCTTTGATAAATCAGTACCGTATACCTTTGAAGATGGAAACTCTTTAGCCAATGCAAGCGCTAAACAACCACTGCCAGTACATAGATCGAGAATTCGCACTATGTTTAACGCTTCACGCTTAACGGCCTTTATTGCTTCTTCTACCAACAGCTCCGTTTCAGGTCTCGGAATAAGAACTCCTTTTCCTACCTCTATCTTTAATCCATAAAAATCTACATATCCAATAATATACTGAAGAGGTTCTCTCTTTGATCTCCTTTTTAAGAAATTATTTATCTTCTTATCCTGATTTTTATTAATTACTGGGTTATCCCTATATAAAACCGCTCTGTCTATACCAAGACAGTAACATATGATAATCTCTGCTTCCCTAACAGCATCTTCAATGCCATAATGCTTGAGAATTTCTTTAGTTTTTATCAATTTATCAAGCGCCATCATGGATTATTTTTTAAATAGATATCTTTCTGGATTTGCTGTTATACATTTCATAACAGTCATTTCATCAAACCCAATCTTAACTAATCTTCTTGTAGAATCAATAACTGTCATTGAGCCACCAAGGAGTTTGCCATAAGTATTAGTGACAGCCTTTAACCTTCTTCTCACTCTCCCCATCACCCCTACTGGTGTCTCCCTTACTGAATCTGAAACTATTATTATTCTTTCAGGATTCTTTGTCCTGAATATCAATTCAAGAGTCCTATAATGAAGATGAAAGGGGTCTGCTACAACCTCAATATAGATATCCTTATTTAATAGACCAAAGCCTGCAAGCCCCGGCTCTCTGTGGTGAAAACCTCGCATTGCATTGAAGATATGTGTAATACCTTTTGCCCCTGTATTAAATCCAGTCTCTGCCTCTGAAAAAGTCGCTTCTGAATGACCCATGCTAACTATGATTCCCATATCAGTCATCTTTTTAATAAGTCTTAATGCCCCTCTTATTTCAGGTGCAATAGTTACAATTTTCACTATGTCATTAAACCCTTCAATAAGCTTTTTAAAATTGTAGTCAGTTGCCTCAATAAAAGACCTTCCATTCAAACAACCACACTTTGACGGATTCAGAAAAGGACCTTCGAGATGTACTCCGATAATGCGTGATGCGTTATGTGTAAGGGGTAATTGGTCTGGTTTCTGACTACTGAATGCTGACAGTTGCTCCTTCATTGCCTTCCTAACTGCCATCATATTCTCCCTCATCACTTTTATAGAAGAAGGGAATATGGTGAGAATGATTTCTGATACCCCTTGAGAACCATGTATTTCTGCTATTTTGAGTATATCCTCCTCTTTATCTGACCTCGTATCATAACCACCTAAACCATGAGTATGAATATCAATAATCTTCAATTTAATACCTCTTGAAGAAATATCTGCGTAATTTAGGTTAATATAATCCTAAACGATTATAAAATAAGTCTAAACTAAATTCATGCTGAAATTTGTGTTGTCCGTCTTAAGCGGATTATTTCAGTATCGTTTCAGCATCTATTTGTTTAATGCATTTGTATTAGTAACTTAATAAGGAGGAGAAGATATGGGCAAGACGGTTTGTATTTCTTTGATTGCTGTATCTTTATTTTTACTTTGGGGGATTACTTTTGCAGGAGGTCCTAATCTAAAAGAAGGACTTTGGGAGATTACAGTGAAAATGGATGTCTCTGGAATGAATATGCAGATGCCTCCCCAAAAATTCACACAGTGCATTAGAAAGGACAATATGATCCCACAACAAGAGCCAGATGAGAAATGTAAGATAATTAAAACTGATGTCAAGGGTGATACAGTCTCCTGGGTAATAGAGTGCAAAGGACCAGAAGGAACCACAAAAGGCAATGGAAGTGTTACTTATAAGGGAGATACTTTTGAAGGTTTCATGAAAGTCAAACAAGCAGACATGGAAATAACCCAGCATATGAGCGGAAGATTGATCGGGCAGTGTAAGTGAAAAACGAAGATAAAGATTAAATTCCTCTAAATATAATAGACTTCTTCATCTTGTGACCGCAAGAAAAATTGTAGCTAACCCTTTAGAAGTTAGCTACAATTTAACATAGTAACTGTTGGATAAGTATGGATTTATTTGGGCATCGACTCCCAGGCTTTTCCCCAGTATTTTTCTACATCACGAATCTTCTGCTCTATCTCCATCTGGTCAGAGCTCCAGACAGTCGGGCATTCTCTCCTGAGACGATCAATCCTCTCCTC
>JACAEY010000143.1 GCA_013388605.1 Nitrospirota bacterium
AACTGACAGTTGAGGACCTTCCAAAAGTGAAAGAGCTTGCTAAAAAGACCGAAGAAGGATTTAAAAGGCTTATCGATGCTCTTCCAGAGGATAAATATCCAACTGCAAGAACATACATTGAGAATCTCTCAAAGAATGTTACTACCTTTTTTGATATTTGGTTTGCCAATAAAACTTGGATTCCCATGAACACCAATGCTATTGAAAGTGCCTTCAGCCAGGTAAAAAACAGAATCTGGGCTGTTGGCAAACGCTGGAGTGAGCACGGACTTATAAACTGGCTAAAGGTTGTTGTTAAGAAAATATTTTCCCCCCATTCATGGAATAAACTATGGTATGAATATCTTAATATAGATTCAGATCTCAAGATCAAATTAACGGAGGTTCGCTATCAATGGGTTTAGTTCCATTATACAACTTTGGGACAAACTCTAAAATTAAGATAAAAGCAGAAATTCTAATAGTGCCTTTTGTGTATGAAGTCTATTTTCAGCCTGATCGAATACCACACTCTGAGGGCTATCTATTATATCATCAGTAATCTCTTCACCTCTGTGTGCTGGAAGACAGTGCAAAACAATTGCATCTTTACTTGCAAATGAAAGTATTTCTTTATTTAATTGATACCCCTTGAACTTTTTCTTTCTTTGTTTCTCCTCTTTTTCCTGACCCATGCTAATCCATACATCTGTATATAGAACATCAGCTCCAATGGCAGCTTCTTCTGGATTTCTCACTATCTTTATCTCACTTTTTGAAAAAGCCTTCTGCTCTTTTAAGATACCTGCATCTGGTTCAAATCCTTCAGGACAAGAGATCTTAAGATTTATCATCATCATAGAGGCAGCTTCTATTAAAGAATTAGCAACATTATTTCCGTCTCCTATATAAGTGAGGTTTATTCCATTCAATCTTCCTTTTTTTTCAATTATAGTCATCATATCTGCAAGTGCCTGACATGGATGATGTAAATCACTCAAACCATTTATAACAGGGATAGATGAACTTGAAGCAAAATCCACAAGAGATTTATGGCTGAACGTCCTGATAACGACAGCATCAAGATATCTTGAAAGAGTTTTTGCAGTATCCTCTATTGTTTCTCCCCTTCCAAGCTGCATATCTTTTGGATTCAGATAGATAGAATTACCCCCAAGCTGATAGATGCCTACTTCAAAAGAGACCCTCGTCCTTGTGGATGCCTTTTCAAAAATCATCCCTATACTTTTACCAATTAAGGGACATTTGTTTGCATCCTTGCCTGATTTGAGCTCTACTGCCCGTTTAAGCAAGAGTTCTATTTCATCAGAAGTAAGGTCTTTGAGTCTTAAAAAGTCCCTTTTCATTTCTTTAATCTCTCTAATACTTTATCAAGGATATCGATTAAATAATCTATGTCTTTTTTCTGGACTATCAAAGGTGGTATAAATCTCAAGACATTTCCTGCTGTACAGTTGGTAAGCACCCCCATTTCAAGACAATCTTTTACAACAGGCTCACATTCTATTGTTAGCTCCATACCAATAAGAAGTCCCATTCCCCTTACTTCTTTAATTAAGGTTGGGAATTTTTCTTTGAGATACCCGAGTCTTTCTTTTAAATATGTGCCCATTCTGTTACATTGATCCAGAATAAATCCATTTTCAAGAAGTGTCTCTATAGTTGCGATTCCAGTAGCACATACAAGTGGATTGCCACCAAAGGTTGATGCATGGTTACCTGGCTGAAATGCTGAAGCTACTTTATCAGTTGCAAGCATTGCACCGATTGGGGTACCGCCACCAAGTCCTTTTGCAATGGTCATTATATCAGGTATGATTCCAAAATGCTCATGTGCAAAGAATCTACCTGTTCTACCCATACCAGTCTGGACTTCATCAAGTATCAGAAGGATGTTGTTTTCATCGCATATTTTTCTCACCCCTTTAAGATAATCAGGCTCAGGAATTTTCACACCCCCTTCTCCTTGTATAGGCTCAAGCATTATTGCACAGGTGTTATCTGTTATGGAATCATTTATTGCATTGATATTATTGAAAGGGACATGTTTGAAACCTGGCATCAATGGTTCGAAGCCCTTTTGAAATTTTTCCTGACCTGTTGCAGTTAGTGCCGCAAGAGTTCTGCCATGAAAAGAATTCTCCGCAGTAATTATCTCAAAGCGGTCAGGACTGACATTTTCTTTAGCATATTTTCGTGCAAGTTTTATTGCTGCCTCATTTGCTTCAGCTCCTGAATTACAGAAAAAAACCTTATCTGCAAATGTATGTTTTACAAGAAGCTTAGCGAGTCTTATCTGTGGTTCAATATGGTAGTAATTAGAAACATGAAGAAGCCTTTGAGCCTGTTTCTGTAATGCCATAACGACCTTTGGATGACAGTGACCAAGAATATTAACAGCCACTCCACTTACAAAATCGAGATATTCTTTTCCGTCAGTTCCCCATACCTTCATGCCCCGTCCTTTTCTAAGGACTACAGGGAATCTCTTATATGTATTCATGATGTAGAGATTTGATTCATCAATGATTTTTTTTGTTTCCATCAGGTGATAATAACGAAAAAATATTGTAAAAATCAAACTTACAGGTTTTTTGAAATGTCTGATCTTTTAGGAATATTTTTCTAAAAATAAAAAGTGGCAAATCCTTAAATTATATTAAGATTTTATGAAAGATTTATTTTTAAAAATAGATTATAGTTATGGTAGAAAAAGAGATAATGACTGTTAAACAAATTTCAGGATACTTACAGATGGACGAGCATACCATTTATAAACTTGCCCGCTCTGGTCAAAACCCCTCCCTTAAAATTGCTGGTCAATGGCGGTTTAAGAAAGATGTAATTGATAAATGGATAAATGATGAATCATTGAGGAGAGTGAAGTCTTCTTCTGTAGGAAAGAGTGATAAAATGAAGTGAGGTAAATTATGGATGCTATTGAAAGATTTCAGGATTTACTCAAAACACTTTTCCAGTTTGAGACTTCTGATCTGGATTTTGGCATTTATCGGATTCTAAATCATAAGCGAGACCAGATTAAGAAGTTTATTCAAGAAGACCTTGTAAATAAGGTTGAATCAGCCTTTGCTAAACATAAGGATGAAAGATTAGACAATATCACTCAAAAATATGAAGAGACAAAAAAGAAAATTATTCAGAGCTTAGGAAATGAGGCTTTTACTCCTACCAGTGAACTTAAAGAACAATTCAAGGATACACCAATTGGCAGAGATTTCCTCTTAATTAAAGCACAAAAGGATGAAGTAGAGAAAATTGATGAGATTAAGATGCAGGTATTTAATGACCTCTATAGCTTTTTCTCACGATTTTATGAAGAAGGTGATTTTGTGCCTCAATATCGCTATTCAATTAAGGGGCATAAATACGCTATTCCATATAATGGTGAGGAAGTAAAACTTTACTGGGCAAATTCAGAGCAGTATTACATAAAAACAGGTCTACTTTTCAGAGATTATACATTTAAGGCTAATGATTACAAGGTTATCTTCCGCATTGTTTCTGCCAGAGAAGAAATAGGCTCAAACAAAGCAACAAAGGAAAGATTTTTTATTCTTGATGATGAAAAACCACTGGAGAGTGGTGAGGGGGATAAGAAGTTAATCATTCGTTTCCAGTATAGAGAACTTACCGAAGAAGAAGTAGGACACCATGAAATAGGGGCTGGAAGCAATATTGCCAAACAAGAGAAGATTAATCAAAAAAGTTATGATGAGATATTCAAAAAAGTTAAGGATGCTACATTAAAGGCAATTCTGGGCAAAGAATACAAAAATGAAAAACCGTTTCTCCTTTATCATATTTTAAGATTCACAGCCAAAAACACTAAAGATTACTTCAT